>NZ_AP021888.1:630000-722500 GCF_011398155.1 Thiosulfativibrio zosterae | reverse complement strand
AGCCGTCCATTTTTGGCATCATCAAGTCTGCCAAAATAACATCTGGCTTGTGAGAACCGACTTTCATCAGGCCTTCATAACCATTTAAGGCGGTGACAACATTGACTTTTAAATTTAAACTTTCTACCACTTTCACCAATAATTGCACGGTCACTAAATCGTCTTCTACAATTAAAACTGTCATGGCATCAGAATCCATCGCTTCAGGAACGACATCATCTAATGTTGAAGGGCCGCGATTAAAGCTGGCCAAATATTCATCGACAGAACTTCTCAGCAATCGACGATGGCCACCAGGTGTTTTCCAAGTTTGCAACACACCTTGATCCGCCAGTTTTTTAACGACCGTTTTAGAAACCCCGATTAAGCTACAGGCTTCGGTTGTTGTAATATATTCAGTTTGTTGAACCATACTCATCTTACCTTTCAGTGTCTTGAATTCATTTTTAAAAGAATTATATCTGCTTTTCGAACTTTTCGACAGCAGTTATTAAGTTAATTGGACTGAAAGGCTTGACTAAATATTCATCAGCACCGGCATACTTGGCTTCTTCTTTATCGTCATCAAGCGCTTTGGCAGTTAGCATGACCACTTTAATGTGATTTGTTTCTGGATTGCTTTTGATTTTACGACACAAATCAAAGCCATCAAATGCCCCCGGCATCATGACATCCAATACAACCAAGTCTGGTTTGAAAGAATCAATCATCGGCAAAACATCCGAACCATTATCGACCTCGGCTATTTCATCATTTCGATTAGTCAAGGTCATTACCACTAATTTTCTGATCATATCCTGATCGTCTACAATTAAAATTTTCATTTTAAACTCCTTTGTTTTCATTTTATTTATCCAATGAAAGGCCAAGGAACATGATTTTCTTCATCTTCATCGTCAACCGCTTTCACCGGAACAATCCATCCATTTTTAACTTGAAACAATCCAAGCATTAATTTTTTAAAGTTATTTTTAGCGGTTAGGATTTCGGAGTCAGACGCTTTTTTCATCATCACTCTAAAACCGGCATGCTTGCCTTCCAAATAAACCCTAGAGGCAGTAATCACTACCCAAAGGGAATGCCTCCCCTTAAGTCTTATCGTGGTTGAATAGTTTTGCCCCGTATCTAAAGACAAACACATATCTTCAATTAACTTAACCGGCACAATTTGACTGATTAAGTCAGACAAAAAATGCCCCACCAACTGCTCTACCTGAGCCCCCATCGCCTCAGCCAAATCAGAACTGACAACCACCACCTTACGACTTTTGTTGCATATGATTTCCATATCTATCCCTCGACACTCCCTTTAACAGGAAGACTAATCACGATACAAGTCCCTTTGCCGTAAGTACTTAATACTTCAAATGATCCCTTATGTAACTCCACAATTTCTTTTGATAAGGCTACTCCTAATCCTGTGCCGGGAATCTTGCCGCTTTTATCTGCGCGCCAAAATCTTTGGCCAATCTGCTTAAGCTCATCCGACTTTAACCCTTGGCCTTTATCATTGACCAACAAACTGACTTGGTCTGCTTTGTCTTGCAAAACAAAAACCTCAACCGTACTGTCCTTGGGTGAATACTTCAAAGCATTGCTATAAATATTGGCAATTGCGCGATAAAGTTTGTCTTTATCACCTTTTATGAGAGGCAAATTTGCCGCAATATTCAAACTGTGATGAACGGGATGTAAGCTATAAGGATGATTTGCAACCACTTCCCTAACCAACAACCCTAAATCCAATGGTGCCAAAGTTAAACTGCTTTGATGCGAAGCATCTAACTGCGCCAAATCTAACAACTCGGTAATCATGGCAATTAATCGTGATGATTGTTGATGTATCATCTTGTAAAGTTCTTTGGCTTGTTCAGGCGGATAATCTCTTGCCATGAGCAGCTCTGTAAAACCAAAAATACCGGTAACGGGCGTTCTAAATTCATGCGCAGCATGCGATAAAAAGTTATCTCGCATTTCATTCATGCGAAACTCTTCGGTAATATCAAACATATAAATGGCCAGCCAAGCTGATTCTTTCCCTGACTTAGCTAATTTAATGGTTCTCTCAAGAATTCTTATCTCACCTCTAACATCCAATTTCAAAATGTCATGATAAGTTTTATCTTCTTTAGCGTTCAGCTCACCGTTTGCGATAAGGTCGTTCACCAAGACCAACTCATCAGATACACTCATGATTTTTAATAAGGCATCAAAATCGTCAATCTTGCGGTCAACAATGCTGTAGCACTCAAAAACATCTTTAAAAGCACTGTTTACAAAGAGAATATTGCTGTCTTTGTCGCAGAGCATATAGGCGCCCTCAGCAATATTTAATAACGCATGTAATTGAGTGTTGGCGGTATCTGTTAAATGCTTTTGATACTTTATAGAGCCCAACATTTGGTTAAAGGTAGCAGCCAAACGCCCAAACTCATCTTTAGAGCTGACATCCAGCGTAAAATCTAAGTCGCCTTGAGCAACTTTGTTTGCCCCTTCTTCTAATAATTTTAATTGACGGGTTAAATAAAGCCCCAATACAAATGAAAACAATCCTGAAGCTAACAATTCAACTAAAGCAATCACAATGAATTTGTTTTTGGCTTCATCAAAAGAACTTTCTAACGCTTTTACACCATAACCCAATTGAATCTCACCAAACTCCGTATCATAAAAGGAGATTTTGTAAGACTGGTCATAGACCGCATCGGTTAAATTCGATAAAAAGTTATCTGCTTCGAAAGGTTGACGCAATAATTCCGCATCACCACCTTGAGCAAGCAATTCATTATTGGCATAGACCCGAACATATAAGATATTTTTGTTGCTTAATGCCGAGCTAATGTAATCTTCAATGGTGGCGACATCTGATGCCAATAAGGCATTCTCAATGGCACTGGCAAATATCTTGGTGGCAACGCCGGCAGTGTTTTCTACATACTCTTGCTGTGTTTTTTGAATGTAACTGAAGGTTTGAAATAACAAAAAACTCAATAAAAAAGCTTCGATTAGACCAACGCCTATAATCGTTTTAATTCGAAATGAAAATGGATTTACGCCAAAAATAATCGTTTTAGCGGGAATCTGCTCTATTGGGTTAGTTGGCATTTGGGCTTCCAGACACTTGCTTCATTTTATCCAGCAAGCGAATATCTAAATCTCTCACATCCTGCCAATCACTGTCTTGCGCAGCTACAATACTTTTAAACTTAATGGCTTCTAACAACTTGCGACCTTCAGGTGTGTTAGACAAATTGAGCATAGCCTTTTGTAACTTTAAAACATCTGCCCAAGGAACCGTTTCAATGGCTGCAAATGCATGAGGGGTATAACCTTTGGATGTCCAAAAAACGGCCAGCTGGTCACGAATTGCGGGCTCAAGATTGGCAAAAGTTCTTTCGATACCGCCCCCTGCAATCGCACCGCCCATCGCCACCGTTTTGTAAACAGACTCATGAGAGGACGTATATTTATCAAGGGGAGTTACGCCGATCTTTTGCATTTCTGCTTTTGGAATAACGGTTGCGGCAAAGGCCGCAGGGGCAGGAAAAGCCACCTCTTGGTTATTTAAGTCTGCCAAGTTCATGGGTAACTTATCTTTTCTGGCCACTAAAACGCCTTTTATTTTTTTGTTACCCTGCATTGCAAATGCCTTATAGCCCGCTTTTTCACTAAAAATCGTATAGTGATAAGGATTCATGTAACTGATGTCATATTCTTTTCGCAAAATGCGTTGCTCATATTCTGGGATATTGGGCGCTGTTTTAAACATGAGTTTAAAGCCAGTTTCTTTTTCTAAGGCTTTTAGAATGGGTAACCAGCTTTTAACCAGAGTAGAAGCCGATTGCTGAGGCACTATGCCAAAGGTATAGGTGGGGACAGAATCTTTAGCCATAACGGCTGCGGAGGTTGCGCCCAGAGTGCAAATTACGCCAAAGAACACCAATCTTACTAAAGGAACCACAACCACCTCGCAATCGATTTAAACAATCTTTTAATTCTTAATTCGCAAATATTATATCTTTAGTTCGATTTAGTCAATAATTTATACTTCTTATTTTAATTTTTTCTAAGTGAAAAAAAACCGGCTTAAAAGCCGGTCTTAAATGATTTGATTTTTTGCAACTGAATTGAACGTACCGTTATAGCATTTCCAAGTCGTCAATTACAGCTGCCAATCCTGCTGCTGCGCATTTTTCATCGTCTTTACCATCAGGTGCGCCACTCACGCCAATGGCACCATAGAGTTTTCCGCCCGCTTGAATCGGTACTGAACCTGCCATAAATGCCAAATTAACATTCATGCTTTGCAAAGGACTGTTAGCACGCCCTTCTAAACCAGACCCTTTGACATTAAACATGACCGAGGTATAGGCTTTTTTATAGCTGATTTCTAAAGAGACCGGTGGCGCAATGGTGTCTCTTAATTGCGCTTGGATAATACCGTTACGGTCAACAACCGATACGCTGACGGGAATCCCCTCTGCGCGGCAAGAAGTAATGGTTGCCATGGCAATCTTATTGGCAACATCCATAGAAATGCGCGATACATTAACGGTCATCGGGTCTTCTGCGGCTGCGCTTAAACTGACGGCAATTAAAGATGCTGCGAGTGTTTGAGTTAACTTCATGTCAATTCCTCCAAATTGGTTTAAGTGTGAATTTGTCCGAATCCAGTATATCAAAGTTTTTTATGTACATAAGCCATTAATACTTATGGTTCAGCTTTTAGTCATTATTTTTATGCACTCAAATTTACCTTAAAAGCCTCAAAATTTAACCAGGCCTGGTTATTTTTAGGCTTGTTTTGGCGGTTTTAAGCCTTTTGGCGAAAACTATAAAACAAAAAACGCCCTTGCGGGCGCTTGGTTAACAATGTTAAAGGCTTAAGCAATTAGCCATTATTTGGCGTTATGTGCAATAGGCGTTAACTTCCAAATGTCACGGTTATATTCCATCATGGTTCTGTCGGTTGAGAACACACCACTTCTGGCGGAGTTGATAATACTCATGGTATTCCAACGCTCGTGATCTTGGAAAGCCAAGCCAATGGCTTTTTGAGTATCAATATAACTTCTGAAGTCCGCTAAAGTCATCCAAGGGTCGTTAGATGACTTGATAGAACTGATGATGTCATTGAAGATACCTGGCTCAAACTGGTTGAAGTGCCCCGATTCTAATAATCCCAAGACCGCTCGCAAATCTTCATCCGAATCGATAAAATGGTGCGGATTGTAATGGTGGCGCATTTCTTCTACTTCTGGTGTTTTTAAACCGAACAAGAAAAAGTTTTCTTCACCAACCGCTTCTAAGATTTCAACGTTTGCACCATCCAAAGTTCCAATGGTAACCGCACCGTTCATCATAAACTTCATGTTACCGGTACCCGAGGCTTCTTTACCCGCCGTTGAAATTTGTTCAGACACATCCGTACCTGGACAAATAATTTCCATCGCCGAAACACGGTAGTTAGGAATAAAAGCCACTTTAAGTTTATTGCCGACATCTGGGTCATTGTTAACAATGTCTGCAACATTATTGACCAACTTAATAATGTTTTTGGCCATGGCATAACCAGGAGCCGCTTTACCACCAATAATCACACAACGATTCGTCCAGTTATCCACTTGACCACG
Organism: Thiosulfativibrio zosterae; assembly: GCF_011398155.1. NCBI lineage: Bacteria > Pseudomonadati > Pseudomonadota > Gammaproteobacteria > Thiotrichales > Piscirickettsiaceae > Thiosulfativibrio > Thiosulfativibrio zosterae. The sequence goes on along the minus strand of NZ_AP021888.1, from coordinate 716,867 downwards.
CTTGATGGATGAGTACAGGTGAATCACATGTAACACATTTAATAACTGACGCTTGTATTCATGGATACGCTTAACTTGAACATCAAACAAAGAATCTTCTGGGAAGTCAACGCCAGTGGTTTTCTTGACCAGTTGCGCTAAGCGTTTTTTGTTTTCACGTTTAACTTTCATCCAAGAACGACGGAACTCTTTGTCATGCACAAAATCTTCGATTTTGCTCAATTGCGACAAATCGGTAATCCATTCTTCGCCAATTTTTGACTTTAACAAAGCGCGCAATCCTGGATTACTGCTGGCCATCCAACGACGCTGTGTTACCCCATTGGTTTTATTGTTAAAACGGTTAGGCCACAAACGATAGAAGTCATTAAACAAACCGTCTTTTAGCAATTGTGAATGCAAGGCGGCAACACCGTTAACCGAGAAACTGCCGACGATGGCTAAATAAGCCATACAAACATGATTGTGCTCGTCAATAATCGACATTTGGCGTAGTTTGTTTTGATCACCAGGCCACTTCATCGCAACTTGTTTTAAGAAACGGTGGTTGATTTCATAAATAATTTCTAGTGGGCGTGGTAATAGTTTTTCAAACAAAGGCACTGACCAGCGTTCTAAGGCTTCTGGCAATAAGGTATGGTTGGTGTAAGCCATACAGCTTGATACTATTTCCCAAGCCTTGGTCCATTCCATAAAATAGTCATCTAATAAAATGCGCATCAATTCTGCCACCGCCAAACTGGGGTGAGTATCGTTCAACTGAAACACATTGTACTGGGCGAAGTTGGTGAAATCGCCATTGTATTTATGATGCCACTGGCAAACAACATCCTGCAAAGACGCAGACACTAAAAAATATTGCTGACGCAAACGCAATTCTTTACCATTTTCGCTGGTATCGTTTGGATAAAGTACCATGGTGATATTTTCTGCAGCAGACTTATCGGACACGGCTTCAAAATAAGAACCTGCGTTAAATTGGGTTAAGTCAAAATCTTCTACCGCAGCCGCAGACCATAAACGCAGAGTATTTACTGTTTCGTTTTTAAAACCAGGAATTGGCACATCAAAAGGTACGGCAATCACATCACTGGTATTTTCCCAAAGAGAAGATAATTTGCTGGTATGTGGGTCGGTGAACATACGCGTTTGTCCGCCAAAACGAACAACACGCGTATATTCAGAACGCTGAATTTCCCAAGGATAGTTGCCAAACCCTAACCAGTGATCAGGCTCTTCGATTTGAAAACCTTCTTGAATGCGCTGCTTAAACATGCCATATTCATAACGCAAACCATAACCCATCACCGGCAGTTGCAAAGTGGCACAAGAATCCATAAAACAAGCTGCCAAACGCCCTAAGCCACCATTGCCCAAACCGGCATCACGCTCTGCATCTTCAATTTCTTCTAAAGACAAGCCTAAATCGTACATGGCTTTTTCGGTTTGTGTTTCAACGCCTAGGTTTAAAAGGTTGTTGGTTAAAGAGCGGCCAATCAAAAATTCCATCGACAAATAGTAGGCTTTCTTGATGTCGCCTTCGTTGTAGGCATGCCAGGTTTTTTTCCAGTGGTGCATCAAACGGTCACGCACCGTGTAAGACAGCGCTTTAAACTGGTAATAGGCGTCTGAATTAACATTGCGCCCAAGGGTGTTGTATAAGTAATGAACAAAACCTTCTTCTAGGTCTTTAACTTCTGAACCAAGCAATTGTTGCATTTCAGCAATCATCTTTGCCTTTTCAAATCCTTCTAGCGTTGACATAACGACTCCTTAAAGGTGAATCTTAACGGTTTATATTTTGTTGTGAGGTATGAATAATTTTGGGCACTATCAAAGACCATGCAGACTTGAATCATTTTCAAGCCTGCGTGTGTGAATCGAAATCTGTTTATTTGACCAGATCGATATAACGTTTTGCACTGATATCCCAACCAAAATTGACTTCCATGCCCGTTTTTTGGATTTTTTGCCAAGTACGTTTTTTGCCATACAAATGAAACGCATGTAATAAAGTAGACTTTAACGCATGACGACTTGGATCGTAAAAAACAAATCCTGTGGCTGTGCCAGCTTGAATATTCTCGTCTGTAGCATTCACCACTGTATCCGCTAAACCACCGGTATGATGGACAACAGGTAAAGTACCGTAGGCCAAGCTATAAAGTTGGTTGAGTCCGCAAGGTTCAAAGCGCGACGGCATTAAAAATAAATCTGCACCCGCTTCTACCTTATGAGCCAAGGCTTCTGAATAACCAATATAAATCATCACTCGATTAGGGTATTGATGCGCCATTTCGCTCAGGGCATATTCAAAATTTGGGCTGCCAGTGCCAACAAACACAAAACGGGCATCGGTTTTTTCTAATAGGTCTGGCAGCACTTCAAGCACCAAATCAATGCCCTTTTGCGGGACTAAGCGTCCGACTAAGCCGACCACAATCGCTTCCGACTCACTTACTTCTTGAGGAAGATCCCAAAAATTAAGCAAGGCAGTTTTATTTTCTTTTTTAGCCGCGACTCGCCCTTTTTCAGAAGAATAGGTGCGCTTGATATAAGCATCCGTTTCTGGATTCCAAACATTGGTATCTATACCATTCAAAATACCAATTAATCGTCCTTCTTTTTGGCGTTTAATTAAAGTGCCTTCAAGACCATAGGCAAATTCTTGATAACAAATTTCATTGGCATAAGTTGGGCTAACTGTCGTGACCCAATCTGCCATGACAATGCCCGCTTTTAACATGGACAAATTGTGATGAAACTCAACCGCTTCTGGATTCCACCATTCCCAAGGCAACCAAAGTCCATCAAACAACGCTTTAGGAAATAAACCGGCATAAGCCATATTGTGAATGGTAAATAAAGTTTTAGGTTTTTCAGCTTCCATCGACAGCAAGGCAGGCACTAAACCTGTTTGCCAATCATTGGCATGAACCACATCGGGTTTCCAGTTTAAGCCCACTCTGTCCATAGACAACTCAACAACGGCTTTAGAAAAAACCCCAAAACGCTCGCCGTTATCCCACCAGTCTGCACCATCGGGTGATAAGTAAGGATTACCAGGTCTGTTGAATAACTCAGGAACATCGACTAACCAAATAGGCACATCTATGCCCGTGGCTTTCACGCTGTGAATACGAACATGAACTTGTCGACCACAAGCTCCCACCATAAAGTCTGCAACTTGTTTAATGTGGTCAACTTTTTCCCAGATATCACCATAGGCTGGAATGACTAAACGCACTTGATGCTTTAGGTGTGCATAAGCATTTGGCAAACTGCCAGACACATCGGCTAAGCCGCCAGTTTTAATCAGTGGATGTGCTTCTGAGGTAGCAAATAAAATTTTCACGAGAACTCTTTTAACCTTTTGTAAGTTGTGTTCAGCAAACTGAACACTTTCAAGAAACCAACCTTTGGATTTCTTTTAATCATCATTTTGTGGCTTTAACCACGATCAATCTTCCTAATATTCACTTTTACAAGCTGTGTAAAAGTTCAGCCGTTAACCATCCTGTTAACGCTTTATATTTTCTTTAAAACCAATACTGACAAAGGCGGCAAAGTCAGTTCTGCTGAATAAGGACGGTTCATCCAAGGCTGATGTTCAGCCTCAATATAGCCACCATTACCCATATTACTTCCGCCATAGACTTCAGAGTCGGTATTCAATATTTCTTGATAAGTGCCCGCCTCGGGTAAGCCAATGCGATACAACTGGCGCGGCACAGGTGTAAAGTTAAATAGACACACAAATTTTTCTGTGTCGCTAACACGCAAAAAGCTCAAGATAGACTGTTCATAATCGTGACAATCTATCCACTCAAAGCCTGCACTTTCAAAATCACGCTGGTGTAATGCCGAATGGTTTTTATAAAGATGGTTTAAATCGCGCGACAGCAATTGAACCCCTTTATTTTCTGGGCGCTCACAGAGATACCAATCTAAACTGCGAGCATCTGCCCACTCACCAAACTGGGCAAATTCACTGCCCATAAACAACAGTTTTTTACCAGGGTGCAGTTGCTGATAAGCCAGCAAAATTCTTAGGTTAGCCATGCGCTGCCATAGATCACCTGGCATTTTGTTTACCAAAGAGTGCTTCATATGCACCACTTCGTCATGCGACAAGGGCAATATAAAGTTTTCTGAATAGGCGTAAATTTGACTGAAAGTCAATTGGTTATGGTGATACGGGCGATACACAGGATCATACTCAAAATAGTTGAGCGTATCGTTCATCCAGCCCATATTCCACTTCATAGAATAGCCCAAGCCCCCCATCCAAGTAGGGCGCGACACCATGGGCCAAGAAGTTGACTCCTCTGCCATGACCACAGTGCCGGGACATTGCGCGTGCACTTCTTCGTTTAAAACCTGCATAAACTCAATGGCTTCTAGGTTTTCACGACCGCCATGTTTATTAGGAATCCATTGACCGTGTTCACGAGAATAATCCAGATACAACATAGAAGCCACCGCATCCACTCGCAAACCATCAATGTGAAAATGCTTTAACCAGTACAAGGCGTTAGCCACTAAAAAGTTGCGCACTTCATTGCGTCCAAAGTTGAAAATATAAGTCCCCCAATCTTGATGCTCACCTTGACGAGGATCTTCATGCTCGTACAGTGCTGAACCATCAAAACGGGCTAAGGCAAATTCGTCTTTTGGAAAATGCGCAGGCACCCAATCCAAATACACGCCTATGCCATTTTGGTGACAGTAATCAACAAAATAACGGAAATCATCTGGCGTTCCAAAACGCGATGTTGGGGCAAAATATCCGGTGGTTTGATAACCCCATGAAGGGTCAAATGGGTGTTCAGTAATCGGCAATAATTCAATGTGGGTAAAGCCCATCCATTTCACGTAAGACACTAATCGATGCGCAATTTCTCGATAGTTTAAAAAACCACCTTCGTCGTCTAACTGCCAAGAGCCTAGATGCACTTCGTAGATATTAATGGGGGATTTCTGCCAGTCGAAAGTTTCTCTGGACTGCATCCAATCCGTATCTTGCCACTCATGCGCTGAGTTGAATACTAAGCTACCCGTTTTAGGACGCAACTCCATGGCTTGAGCATAAGGATCTGTTTTGATTAAACAGTGTCCCGTATTGCTATTACGGATTTCATATTTATAAATATCACCAGGGTGCAAGCCGGGAATAAACAACTCCCAAACGCCGTTTCCGATGGTGCGCATAGGATGACGCAAACCGTGCCAGCCATTAAAATCACCCACAACAGACACGCGACTGGCTGCCGGCGCCCAAACAGCAAACTGCACACCGGTGACACCGTCAATTTCTTTGTAATGTGCACCTAGATGCTCATAAACCTTCCAATGCCGCCCTTCAACAAACAGATGTAGATCTAATTCACCTAAGCCAGGCAAAAATGTATAAGGCGTAACCGCTTGATGCTCTGAACCATCCGCTTCTGTCCAATGCACCGAAAAATGCTGGGGTAATGTTTTCTTTTTTTGGCTAGAAATGGACGCTACAAATAAGTCTGTGCCTTCAATTCTTCCAAGCGGTATTTTGCCTTCAACATTCGCTGATTCAGCCGTGGGCAACCAAGCACGCAACACCCATCCCTTGCCCTCTTTGTGACACCCCAAAATTTGGAAAGGATCGTGATGTGTTCCGGCTTGCAGCTGCTGTATATCTTTTTCTATGGTTGAAATATCTATCATGCGAATGCTCTTCTTATTGATTAATTAAGATCTTTTAAATCGTAAACTCAAGTTAAGATCTCATAAATGGACAGGAAATCTGCGGTGGTTTTAATCCCTTAGCGCCCTGTCGCTTCCACTATTTTTTTGATTTTGGGTGCAATCTCTGGACGAACTTGTGACCAACTAAATTGCCAACCCCAGTTACCATCAGCCGTTCCCGGAATGTTCATTCTGGCATTATTGTCTAAACCTAAAAAATCTTGCATAGGCGCAAACATCATCTTAGCGGGTGATTTCATGGCCGCTTCAATCAGTGGCCAAGGCATATCACCATAAGTTTTCGATAATTTAGACATAATCCAATAACGCGTATTTTCATCCACAATGGCTTTCCACCAACCTAAGGTGGTGTCGTTATCATGCGTTCCGGTATAAACCACCGAGTTAACCACTTGTTCTTGTAACGAATGAGGATTATCCGGCAAGCCGTTAAAACCAAATTGTAAAATGGACATACCGGGTAAGTTAAACTCATTTTTTAATGCAACCACTTCAGGCGTGATAATGCCCAAATCTTCAGCAACCAAGGGTAAATTTGGAAACTTGGCCTGTAATGTTTTTAACAAGGCTTGGCCAGGCACTTTCTGCCAATGTCCATTCATAGCCGTTTCTTCGGTTGCTAGCACTTCCCAGCAGGCTTCAAAGCCGCGAAAATGGTCAATGCGGATCAAATCAAATTGCTCTAACGATTCAGCAACGCGTTGCACCCACCATTTGAAACCATCTTGCTCCATCGCTTCCCAGTTGTAATGCGGGTTACCCCAGCGCTGACCAGTTTCAGAAAAGTAGTCTGGTGGAACCCCTGCAACCACGGTTGGGCAGCCGTTTTCATCCAATTTAAATTGTTCTGGATTGGCCCAAACATCCGCACTATCATAAGCCACAAAAATAGGCATATCGCCAAACAGTTGAATGCCTCTTTTATTGGCATCTGCTTTGAGTTTTTGCCACAGATGAGCAAGTGCAAACTGTTGTTTCTTCAGAAACAACAATTCTAGCTCGTGTTTTTTAGCAAAGGCGGCTAAGGTTTTCTTGTCGCGATCTTTGTATAATTTGGGCCACTCAGACCAGCTGCGGTGTTCAAAATGAACTCGCAAGGTCATAAACAACGCATAGTCTTCTAACCAATGGGGCGCTTTTTTTAAATAGGCTTTAAATGCTTTTTCATCCAACTTCATAAACCAGTTTTCTGGCAGCAAAGCGGGATTTAAAGCAAACGCAGATACGCTTTGATAAGGTGACAAACCTTGCACGGGTTGTGTTAAAGGCAACATTTGCCAAATTTTCAACCCTGCTTCTTCCATCCAATCTAAAAACAACCAGGCCTGGTCATTTAATTGCCCTAATTGCCCCTCGTTGGGCAAAGATGTCGGGTGCAATAAAACCCCCGCTGATCGTCCTTGAATCATTAAGAAATTCCTCGTTGCATGACGCCGCCATTGTCCATACTGCCGCCACCTTGTGATAACGCAGTGTTTAAAACATCGGGAACGGTTTGTCCCAACATTTGATAAAGTTTTTCTAAGTGGCGGCGATAGAGCATGTCAAAATCTCTTACACTGCCCGCTGGGTTGTAGTCACCAAACCACCAAAACCAGTCTGACCCCTCGCAGATAGCAAGCTGTTCCGTTGCTTGCAAAACTTGCGTAGGCGTTAATTTGCCACTGGCAAGCACCTTGTCGTAACAAACTTTGGCATCTACCAGTAAGTCCCAACCACGATTTTTATCTTTTTCGCCAATCCAAGTTGAAAACGACCCATAAACCCAGCTACCCGCTTTTAAAATTGGCAAGTGTCTGACAGGCACTTTTTGCGCCAATACTTCAGCAAAAGTGGTCATCTCAATTCGACTATCAGAAGACAGGCGCTTATAAATAGCTTGCAAGAAGTGGAAGGCATTATCAGGGTAATATTCCCAAGCATTTTCACCATCCAAAATAACCGACACAACATGTTCGTCTGCCTTATCGCCCAAGAAGTCGGCAATGTTGTGCATATGGTGAGCAAAGTTATTGGCCGCATCGACCGGATTCCAGTCTTTATATTGAAAACCAATTAAATCCGACAAGCCATCATCTCTGAAGAACATGGCGCACTTTTGCGAAGCATGTTGTAACGGCTGATATAGGGCTTTTTTAGAGCATAAATCATGATGGTCAATATGCGACACTTCACACGAATGGCGCCAAACGCCCTCGCCAGAAGCCGTCCATTGAATGCCATAATGATCCAGCAAGCCAACCGCCGCAGGGCTGATAGCGCCCTCTGATAACCAAACCCCCTTAGGTTTTGTACCAAAGTAATGTTTGTAAACTTCAAATCCTTTTTCCATGTGCCATTTAGCACGCTCATAACCATCTGGATATTCAGCGCTGGCAGGCATAGGGGCATTGGGCATGGCATCTTTGGTTGACTCGAAATCAATCAGCAAAGGCACGATTGGATGGCCATAGGGTGTCATGGAAATTTCGATTTGACCAGATTCCATTAATTTGCGATACCGTGGAATGATGCCTTCGATGGCATCCGCCATGATTTCGACCAGTGTAATTTGATCTTTGTGAGAAAAATGTATTCCATGCTCACCTTTCTCAATTAACGCTTGAAGGCGCTCATCTGATAAACGCAAATACTGCCCCATCCAAGCAATGTGATACCACATGAGCAGGTCTGTATAAAAGTGACAGTTAAAGTAAGACAAACAACTGGCTTCTTCAATGGTTGTTTTTTCGGTACATTGCGTCATTTCAACCAGTTTTCGAAACGCGGGAAAAGGATGAATCATGGTTGGAGCAAAGGCTTTTTGACAGGCTTCAACCACATCCAATCTTTCACGAACCTGACACTTGATTTCTTTATGCCCAGAAACCCAGTCTAATAAAGGGTCGGCCATGCTTTGACTCGTATCCGCCAACCATGAGCGCATTCTTTTGCCATAATCATCTAGCTGTTCTAAGAGAACCGGGGCAAAGTTGACCACCACCTTAGCCTCTGGGCAGTTTTCAAGATGCGCCACCATATCGGTGTAATCTTTAATACCATGCAAATACACCCAAGGTAGACGATATTGACCATCTAAACCGTCTCGATAATGCGGTTGATGCATATGCCAACAGATAACCAATTTTATTTTTTTTACAGAAGTCATAGTTTGTTATTTTCTTTATTAAAAGCAAATTTCAATCAAAAAAGTTAATTTTTAAAAAGCCAAAAGGCTCCATGATAATTTGATCATCATTGAGCCTTTTATAAAAAATTATCTAGATTTAACGCGTAAAGTGAACTTGTTGCCCCATCATCTCAGCCGTTACTAAAACGATACCTGATGACTCTTCAACATAGAAACGCTCGCGGTCTGCAACGGGATCCTCACCGATGATGGTTCCCTCTGGGATTTTGGTGCCTTTATCAATCACCGCATTTTGAATACGACAATTGCGCCCCACTTCGACACGCGGAAGCAATACCGAATCTTTGACCAACGAATAGCTGTGTACTCGACTACCACTGCCAATCACTGAGCGCTTAATTCGTGCACCAGAAATAATACAACCGCCAGCAACCATAGAGTCAATCGCTTCACCACGACGACCTTCGTCATCAAAGGTAAATTTTGCAGGTGGCATTTGTGCCTGATAAGTCCAAATTGGCCAATCACGATCATACAAGTTCAGTTCTGGTGTAATCGAACATAGGTCTAGGTTAGCTTTCCAGAAAGATTCAATCGTCCCCACATCGCGCCAATAAACTGGGTTACTGTTTTCGTCTTGAAATGGGAAGGCTTTAACCGACCAGTCTTGAATGACTGAAGGTATAATATCTTTACCAAAGTCACGGGTAGAGTTTGGATTATCGTAATCTTCAATCAGTTTTTGGAACAAGAATTCACGCGAAAACACATAAATACCCATAGAAGCCAAAGCTTTATCAGGCTTGCCAGGCATAGGCTCAGGGTCTGCTGGTTTTTCCGTAAACTTCGTGATGGTTAGATTTTCATCCACGGACATGACACCAAAGCCCTTGGCTTCCATGCGTGGTACTTCAATACAACCTATGGTTACATCTGCACCAGACTCTGAATGCGCCAATAACATTTTGCTGTAATCCATAGAGTAAATATGATCACCCCCCAATACCAAAACATACTCAGGCGTATGACGACGCATAATGTCTAGGTTTTGATAAAGTGCATCTGCTGTTCCTTGATACCAGTCTTTATCAACACGCTGCTGCGCGGGTAACAATTCTACGAATTCACCGACTTCATAACGCATAAACGACCAAGCGCGCTGCACATGACGAATCAATGAGTGAGATTTATACTGAGTTAGTACACCTATCTTACGAATACCCGAATTAACACAATTAGAAAGAACAAAATCAATAATACGATACTTACCACCAAACGGAACTGCCGGCTTAGCTCTCCACTTAGTCAGTTGCTTTAAACGGCTTCCCTCTCCTCCAGCCAGCACTAGGGCTAAAGTATTTTTAGTTAAGTCAGTTGCGGTTTTCGTTTCGCAGTAGTACTTCATTCAATCGTTCCTTCTCATCTCATGAGCAAGCTCATTATTAATTGTTGTCGTGATTTTTATTCTAAACTCAAGGTGCGATAGAGGGTTTTTGCTCTATCTACCGCGCCCAATAAGCCTAGCTGTTCGTTTGTGATTAAATAGATGGGCATAGATTCAACCCAAGGTCTCATTCGTCCTTTTGCTTTTGCGGCTTCTAAAAACTCAGGCTTTTGCATCCATTGTAAAATTTTGGGGGCAATACCACCTGCGATGTAAACACCGGCTTTTGCCCCCCAAATTAATGCCATATTTCCGATAAACGCACCATAGACTTCAACGAACATATCCAGCGTTTTGATGGCAATTTCATCCCCTGCCAGTGCCATTCTATGCACATCTGCTGCACCGCTAATATTCACACGATTATGGCCATGACTTTTGGCATTAAAAAAGAAATAGAGCGTCTCGATTCCTTCACCCGATAGAATACGCTCATAAGATACATGAGTCCACTTTTTGTGCATCCAAGCCGCTAATTCAATCTGATCTTCCGTTAGGGGTGCAAAATCCATATGCCCGCCTTCTGAAGCCTGAGGCACAAAAACGCCACCACAATTTTTGACAGGCGCCACCCCCAGCCCTGAGCCAGCACCTATGACTAAACGATTGCCTTCAGATTGGTATTCACCTGCCTGCAAACACAACAAATCTTCTTCAACCAGCTCGTCAATTCCATAAGCGGCGGCGGCAAAGTCATTCAGTATTTCAACATGCTCAATCTGGCAGTGCTCAACCAAAAAATCGGCATCAACCAACCAGGGTAAATTTGTTAAGTGCGCTCTGCGACCTTGAACCGGCCCTGGCAAACCAAAACAAGCAGCTTTGACTTGGGTTATTGAGAATTCTTCGATAAAGGCACTCACCAATACAGACAGCGATGTGTAATCCGCACTTAGATAACGCTTTTGCGCTAAGACTTCGTTGCTTTCTGAGTCAAAGGCTCTTAATAAAACCTTAGTTCCGCCCACATCACCTGCAATTAACGCTGCCATTGTTGTATTCCTATGTATTGACCTGCAAACAACCATTTAATCAAAAGCCAAATCTAATCCTTCACAAATCAGATGACTGATAAAACTGTGCGCTTCTTGAATACGCGCTGTTTGTGAACTGTTAATTTGATAGCAAACATCCGACATTTCAGACAATTGACTGGGCTTAATGCCAGTCATCGAAATCACAAAACAGCCCATTTTTTTGGCTTGGATAACGGCATTAACCACATTAGCGCTATTACCCGAAGTGGATAAAGCCATTAACACATCACCCGGCTTAGCCAAGGCTTCTACCTGACGAGAAAAAACTGTTTCAAAGGTATAGTCATTGCTATGAGCCGTTAAAATAGACGAGTCTGTGGTTAAGGCAATAGAAGCCAAAGGCGCTCGATTTTTAACATAACGCACCATCAACTCAGCAGCCATGTGTTGCGCATCTGCGGCACTTCCGCCATTGCCGCACCACAGAACTTTACCGCCTGACTGCAGGCACGCCACAATTTTAGCAACACTGATTTCAATTTGCGATGACATTTCCATGACAGACGCGATGGCTTTCTGATGTTCTTGCAATGCTAACTCAAACTGAATCATTTGCCACCCTCAGCTGCCTTAGCCGCTTCAATTTTATTCACCATACTTGTCGTGGAATAACCTTGCCAAAAAGATAAAACTTCAACTTGTCCACCATTTGCCCAAACACACTGAGCACCGGCGATATTTTCGGGCTTGTAATCTCCGCCCTTCACCAAAACATTGGGCTTTAATTCACAAATTAGGCGCTCTGGCGTTTCTTCTGAAAAGGGCAATACCCAATCCACGCAGCTCAACGCCGACAACAACTCCATCCGACTGTCTAAGTTAACAATAGGACGCGTAGGACCTTTCAAAACTTGAACAGACTCATCAGTATTCACGGCCACCACTAAGCGGTCGCCCAAACGTGCGGCTTCATTTAAATAACGCACATGACCACTGTGCAACAAATCAAAACAGCCATTGGTAAAAACAACTCGCTCACCCTTGTCTTGCGCAATTTTAACCAACGTCTTAACCTCATCCTCACTCATAGAAGCATAACCTTGATGACGCTGATTATTTTTAAGTTGTTCTTCAAGTTCAGCGCGAGTGACCGTGGAGGTTCCGACCTTTTTCACCACTATACTGGCAGCTTGGTTGGCCAAATTAACTGAGGCTGGTAAGCTCATGCCGCTGGCGAAAGCAGTAGCCAAAGTTGCCATCACGGTATCGCCAGCCCCAGTGACATCAAAAACTTCTTGCGCTTGCGACTTAAGCAAATAAGGCTTAGCCGTTTGTGACACTAACGCCATACCATGTTCACTGCGGGTGACCAATAAGGCTTCTAAGCCCAAAGTGGTAATCAAGGCTTGCGCTTTTTCCAATAAAACTTCTGTCGATTCGCAACCACCCACAATCACTTCAAACTCACCTTGATTCGGCTTAATTAAAGTTGCCCCTTGGTATATGGTAAAGTCATTACCTTTGGGATCAATTAAAACGGGAACTTGATGGGATTTTGCTGCGGTAATCATTTGCTCAACAAACTGCAAGGCACCTTTCGCATAATCAGAAATCACCAATGCATCATAACCAGCCACTTTTTGGGCTAAGGCTTCGGTTAAAGCTAGGGCATCTGCTTGGGGTACCGGATTTTCAAAATCCATACGAATGAGCTGTTGATGATGGCTCAGCACACGCAGTTTACAAATCGTACCCGCATCAGAATAGGTCCAATGCGACTTAACACCCGCGGCACTGAGTACTCTATCGAGTTGTGAACCAAATTCGTCCTGGCCAATAATGCCCATTAAATCTACTTGAGCGCCCAGTGCGGCAATATTTAACGCCACATTGGCAGCCCCGCCAGCACGAATATCGTCACTAGAAACTTTGACAACCGGCACAGGGGCTTCAGGGGAAATTCGGTTGGCGCGACCAGACCAGTATTGGTCTAACATGACATCGCCTACAACGAGGAGTTTGGTTTTTGAGAAGTCTTTGATGGCTAACATAGGCTTTTAATTTAATTTGAGGGTGTTTAATCGATTAAAATAGTTTTCAATTTTTTACATAGTCTATCAGAGAAGCCGCATGTCCTTAGTAAAAAAACTGTTTTACCCAACTTTTTTAATGGCCTTATTGGTCAGCCCAACTAGCCAAGCTGACACCTCCAATGACTCTTTGATGAACTTAACCATTATGGGCGCTATCGCCTCCTTAGGTTTTGCCTGCTATCAAGGTCAAGACCCTTGCGTCTTAAAACCCAATCTCGATACCGAGCGCAAAACACTGAGTATCGATCAAGGCAGTGATGAAACGATTCATCAAGTTCGAGTCGCTTTGGGTGCCGACTGGCAAAACGACCTCTATAACAGTGAGCAATTTAGGATTTCTGGACGCTGGGAAGTGAATGTAAACTACTGGTATTCCAGTCAAACAAAACCGCTTAACAAAGACGGTTACATACTAGGGCTCTCTCCGGTCTTTAATTATGATTGGAAACTTTCGCCCATTACACCCTACTTAGAATTGGGCGGAGGACCACAACTTTTGTCGGATGTCACCATTGAAAATGAGTTTAAATCGACCCAATTTCAATTTGGTAGCATCTTAGGGCTAGGCATGAAATCTAAAAGTTATGAAGTTGGCTATCGCTACCTGCATATATCAAATGCGAACATTGAGCTACCAAACCCTGGCACTGACATCCACGGTCTACACATCGCCTACAAATTTTAAGGAAAAAACCCATGAACATTAATGCTATTGACATTGCCAAGCGTGTTTTTGACATAGAAGCCCAAGCGATTTACCACTTAAAAAGCCAGTTAGATGAGCACTTTACCCAAGCGGTTCAAGCCATTTTAGAAACCCAGGGTCGTTTAGTGATTTGTGGCATGGGCAAGTCAGGCTTAATAGGTAAAAAGATTATGGCCACCCTTGCCAGCACCGGAACACCTTGCTTCTTTATGCATCCGGGGGAAGCCTTTCATGGTGATTTGGGTATGGTGTCGCGCCAAGATATCTTTTTAGCCTTGTCCAATTCCGGTGAAACCGAAGAAGTCATCAAGCTGCTGCCCTTTTTAAAAGACAATGGCAATATCATTATTTCCATGACAGGTCGCCCTCAATCGACCTTAGCCACCAACTCACACTTTCACTTAAATATTGCAGTTCCACAAGAAGCCTGCCCGCATCAACTTGCCCCAACTTCGTCAACCACCGCCACTTTAGTCATGGGTGACGCTTTAGCTGTGGCCTTGATGGAAGCGCGTAATTTTCAACCGCAAGACTTTGCGCGTTTTCATCCAGGCGGCAGTTTGGGACGAAAGCTACTCACGCTGGTCAAGCACGAAATGAAATCGGAAAACTTGCCGTTTGTATCTGCAACTGCCAGCATGAGCCAGGTGATTCACACCATGACCGAAGGGCGCTTGGGATTATGTATTGTGGATAACGGTAAAGGGATTATCACCGATGGTGATTTGCGTCGTCACATGGAAGAAGACTTGGCTTCTTTGGTCAATAAAACGGCGCAAGACATTATGAGTCCAAATCCCAAAACAATCGATGCCCAAGCCAAACTCGCAGAAGCCGAAGAATTGATGAACGCCAAAAAAATTACTTCTTTGCTGGTTTCCGATCAGGAAAATATTGTGGGCGTGATTCAAATTTACGACTTAAACAAATAAACACTTAGGCCAAACTCAAGCCATGAATCTTCTGACATATCGTTTTCTACTGACTTTAGCCAAACCGCTGATTGCCTATTCTGGTTGGAAACGTTGTCAAAAATATCAAGACATTGAAACACCCATTCAACATTGTTTTGCCGCTCGTTTTGGTCGTAACCCAAGCACCTTTCAAAAAGGTGGCATTTGGATTCATGCTGTTTCGGTAGGTGAAACCCGCTCTATTTTTCCATTACTGTCAAACCTTCACCAAGATTACCCCGAGCTTTCCCTCACCGTTACCAACGGCTCAACCCAAGGCGCATTGCAAGCACTCAAGTTCTCCCCTGTGCCCATTCAACACCAAATGATCCCCTACGATTTCCCTAATTCGGTTAATCGTTTTTTAGATCAACTCCAACCTAAACTGGTGCTTATGGTGGAAACGGAAATCTGGCCCAATTTATATCAGGCCTGTCATGAACGAAAAATTCCAATCGTCTTAATCAACGCACGTCTCAAAGAAACTTCTTTTGACGCCTATCGAAAATGGGGTGGTCAAATGTTGCGCGATGCGCTGAACCAAACCACTTTTATCGCCGCCCAATTTCCAGCCGATGCACAGCGCTTTGCCAAACTAGGGGCATTGCCTGAAAAGATTAAAACCCTTGGAAACCTCAAATTTGATATCGAAATTCAACCAGGCCTGGTTAAAATTGGGCAAGAATTCACGCAAAAAAACGCTTTAGCAGAAAGATTTATTTGGGTTGCAGCCAGCACCCACGAGAACGAAGAAACATTGATACTGCAAGCGCACCAAGTGCTGTTGCAACGCATTCCAACCGCACTGTTAATTCTTGTGCCGCGCCATGCTAATCGTTTTGCAGAAGTCCAAAAAATTTGCGAAGCCTCGCCTCTGCGCACACAAACCAGAAGTCAGCTCCAGCACACTCAGACAACCTTGTCAGCATCAACCCAAGTGTTATTGGGCGACAGTGTGGGCGAGTTAATGTTATGGTTTTCGGTTAGCCAGGTCGCATTTATTGGTGGCAGCCTAGTCCCATTTGGCGGGCACAATATTTTAGAACCAGCCGCGCTCAACAAACCTGTTTTGTCGGGTCCTTGGTTTCAAAACCTACAGTCTTTGTTTGAACCTTTTATTACTGCCGAAGCCATTCAGATTTGTGAAACGCCCGAACACCTTGCCAGCACCTTAATTGAATTTGCCCAAACCCCAGAAAAACAAAAAGCGGCTGGAGAAGCCGCTTATAACTGTTTTGCTCAACAAACTGGTGCATTGAAGCGTTTGATGAATGAGCTTCGCTCTTTGCTTGATTAAGCGCAATCAAGACCAAATTAAACTAAAATCAAACGCTAGTTGACACTCGCCCAAATCAAACACAAATTGCTGTTTTTCAGCGTCGATTTGTTTCACAAAACGCCCATCGGCAAATCGCTGATATAACTTGGCCACTTGAGTTTCTGGGTCAACAATCACATAGTATTTAACCCCCTCGCGCTCATAAAGTTCAAACTTGAGGTTTCGATCTTTCGAAGCCGTTGAAGGGGATAAAATCTCAAAAATGATTTCAGGTGCGCGCGTCAAATATTGCCCAGTCACTTCGCCACACACCACCAGATTATCAGGTTGCACCACAGTGTCTTCTGCAATACGCCAATCAATCGGCAACAGGGCTTGGCAAGTTTGACAGTTTTGTAACTGATTGCCTAATTGCAACGCAATTCTCTGACTGACACTTTGATGTCGAATCGAAGGCGCAGGACTCATCGCATAAGGAATGCCCTCGATAAGCTCCCAACGCCCTTCCCAAAGTTCATAATCTTGCAGCTTGTAATGGGGGTGATTATTTTGTAAAGCGCCCATAGAATAACCTCTAAGTTTTTGAATTTCTTTTTAACCCATTCTGACGCACTCTGTCAAGGTGTGACTTAAATCACCTTAGAAAAACGGTTTTGAGTTCCCTGTTTTAAATAGGCGTCAAACACCATACAAATATTACGAATTAACAAACGCCCTGCCGCGGTCACATAGATATCGCTTGAGGTCATTTTGACCAATCCATCTTCTACCATCGGTGCTAAGGCTTTCAGTTCACTGGCAAAATACTCATCAAAACGAACCCCCCATAAGGCATCAATTTTGGCAAAATTTAAATGGAAATGACTGATTAAACGGGTAATCACATCACGACGCAATTCATCGTCCTCATTCAACTCAACGCCTCTAAACACCGCTAATTTTTCAGAATCTATGGCGGCATAATACTCGTCCAAACCCTTATAGTTTTGCGCATAGGTATTATTAATCAACGAAATCGAAGTTGCCCCCATCCCGACCAAATCACATTCGGCGTGCGTGGAATAACCCTGAAAATTGCGATACAGGGTTTCATTGCGTTGTGCAATCGCCAACTCATCGTCTGGTTTTGCAAAATGGTCCATACCTATATACACATAACCGGCCTCAAGCAAACGCTGAGTTGCCGCATACAAAATCGCCAACTTTTCATCCGGTGAAGGCATATCAGCTTCATTCATTTTCTTTTGGGTGGGGAACATACTGGGCATGTGTGCATAATTGAAAATCGAAAAACGATCTGGATTAGCCTCTAACACTCTGTCTAGCGTTTTGATAAACCCGGTTTCAGTTTGTAAAGGCAAGCCATAAATTAAATCGACATTCACCGACATAAACCCAGATTCATGCGCGGCATCCAACACTTCAAACGTTTCGGCTTGGGTTTGGATACGATTGACGGCTTTTTGAACCTTTTCGTCAAAATCTTGCACCCCTAAACTCATGCGATTAAAGCCCAAAGTGCGCAGTAGTTTCACCGACTCTCGATTGGCTTCACGAGGGTCTATTTCAATTGAATATTCCCCAGAATCATCGTCATGTAAATTAAAATGTTGACGCGTTTTGTTCATCAACTGCGTCATTTCTTCCATATTGATAAAGGTCGGAGTCCCGCCGCCCCAATGTAATTGGTCTACTTTACGACTGGGATCAAACAACTTAGATTGCATTTCAATTTCTTTAAACAAGCGCTCTAAGTAAGGTTTGGCTTTTGAGCGGTCTCGCGTCCAGACTTTATTGCAGGCACAAAAGAAGCACACGGTATCGCAAAATGGAATGTGAAAATATAACGACAAGGCCTTGTCTGACTGATTGCTGCGTTCAACAGCTCGCTGATAATCTGCAATGCCAAACCCTTCAGTAAATTGCACCGCGGTTGGATAGGAGGTATATCTAGGCCCAGATTGGTTGTAGCGTTTAATTAAGGCTTCATCAAATTGTATTGTTTGTTCCATATCGACTCTTTTTTAATTCAATTCTGTATTCTATTGCGTTTTAATTTTCTATGCGTGTTGCGCCGCAACCAGCTTTAACAACTCTTTATCAATCAACTCCAGCAACACATGATTGACATAATCAGATGCGGCTTCCATTTCTTCTAAAAAGTTTAAAATCTGCTCTGATTGCTGAAGTTCAGAATATTTAATCGCACTGCGCCCGTAAAAATGCACAGAATCGTGCGCATCTAAAAATGCCTCTTGTTGTTCCAGTGGAATCAACGCTAACCCACCTGATTCTAGCCAGTTGGCTAAGGCACATAAACCTGGGTTGATTTCAAATCCCTCCCAGTTTAATTTTCGCCCCAAGGACAAGTTAAAAACTTCAACTTTCCAGCGCTGGTGATTACGATAAGCATCTAATAATGCCTGAGGTGCGCTCAGTGACAAGACTGCGTAAGAAGTTTCAATGCGTTTAATCACAGAAGTGGAACGCTGCTTCATGCGTTCAATTGATGCAAACAAGCCAAAAATATGGCTGAAAATAGCGTAAACCAAATCGACCACATGCTCTAGGGCTTTAGACAGCAATTCACTCGTTGCTAAACTTTCAGCGATGACAAACTGGCGAATTCTATCGGTCAAAATCGCGACTTCTTTTAGCGTGAAACCTTTGGCAAAACACTGCAATGCTTGCTGATACTGGATATTGTAAAAACTCTCTCGATAATACCCACCCACCAACTGCGCATAATAACCATCCACCAACAAGGGGGTTTCTTTTGGCTTGAGCGGCATCATTTCTTCCCATTGAGCAAGATTGGCTTCAAATTTTTGTTGTAAGCCCAACAAAAATGCTTGATGCTGCCTAATTTCTAAAACTTCAAGCGGCTCCATGCCCAACAACATTTGAATATTTCGCATGCTTTCCCCCTAAGTTTACAAATCGCTTTTGATTGTTCTATGTTGCACTTGATTGCGCCCACTTTCTTTCGCTTTGTAAAGCTGCTTGTCAGACATTGCAAAAATTTCATGCTTCAGTTGCTGACAGTCTGGCGGAAAACAAATAGACCCGCAACTGATGGTCAACTTCAGCTCTGTAGAATCCTTAAGCACAAAAACATGATCTTCCACCAGTTTACGCGCTCTTTCTGCCAAAATTTCAGCGCCACCAGGCTGACTATCTAAAGTCACCATGGCAAACTCTTCCCCACCCCAACGATAAGCTTTTTCTTCTTGTCTGAGCGATTTACTTAAGATTGCCGCTATTTCCTTAAGCACAAAATCACCCGCACTATGTCCATGCTGGTCATTAACCTGCTTAAAAAAATCAATGTCTATTAAAATCAAACCGACCCAAAAACCATGGCGTTTGGCAAAGGCGACATCCTGATCATAATCCATGTCAAACGAACGACGATTGGGTAACCCTGTTAAACCATCTGCGGTGGCAATTCGAATAAACTCCGACTCGATAACATCCAACAAAACCTGTGCAACGATATCAGACGCGCCCTCCATATCTGAAAGGATGGTTAATATTTTTTCTGGTTGGTTACTATGCGATTGGGCAATCGCCAGCTGACCAAAACGATGCACGCGTTCATGGGCTTCAAAAAAGATAGCCTGCTTCTCTTGAGGAATTAAGTCCAAGCCGCCGTCATTCAGCCAGTGTGCCAAGCGGCACTTAAGATGCGATGTTTCAAATCCTTCCCAATCCAAAGGACGACCTAAAGCCAGATTAAAAGCAACCAACTTCCAGCGTTGATGATCCATATAGGCATTTAAAATAGCTGGCGGAATTTCTGCTGAAATCAGTTGATAAGATTTTTGAATACGACGAATTTCGCTTTCAGAGCGCAACTTCATACGCTCTATCGCTTCAACCACACTATAAACTAAGGACACAATCGATTGTCCAATATCTAGGGCATGACACAGCCCTTTCGCCAAATTATGAGAACCCAGCTGCTCCGCAAACTGAATAAACAAACGACGAAATTGACTTAAAATTAACATTACTCTGCTTTGTGACAAATCAAAATGAATCCAGTTCAAGGCTTGCTGATATTGGACGATATAAAACGCATCCCCATATTCACCGCCTATCAGCGCTTCGTAATAACCCGCAACAACGACTTCCTCATGATTGGCGGTCACTTGAAACTCTTTTTGCCACTCTTTTAAAGCGTCCATAAATGAAGGTTTACTGGCGACCAAATCAGCACCGTAACGCTCTATTTCCAAGAGCTCAATCGGTGCAATACCCACCATTTCTGAAATACGGAAAACATTTAACATCAAACTTTCCTCGAAAACACCCAGGCCTGGTGGATTTTAGCGTTTCGAGCGAAGTCTTTAGGCATGGTTTTTTGCGTGATATTTTCAATCTGCCAGTCAGCTTCAAAAGCGGCTTCATCTAATTTAAACTTGCGTAAATTATTAGAAAACATCAACTTGCCATCCGGCGTTAGTAAAGACAAAGCCTGCTGAACGATCCAAACATGGTCGCGCTGAATATCCAAGGTGCCGTCCATGCGCTTTGATGACGAAAAGGACGGTGGGTCTAAAAAGATGACATCAAATTTTTCAGTCGGGTTTTCTGATTCTTTAGCCAACCACTCAATAACATTCTGCTGCTGCAAACGATGCTTTTTGTCATCCATGTTATTGGTCCAAAAATTATGCTGTGCCCAATATAAATAGGTTTTTGACATATCCAAACTTAAACTGGATTTTGCACCTGCCATAGCTGCTTGAATCGTGGCTGTTGCAGTATAACAAAACAGGTTTAAGAAACTTTTGCCTTGCGCTAACTTAGCACTATAGGCACGCACTTCACGATGGTCTAAGAAAATACCAGTGTCCAGATAATCGGTAAAATTCACGCGAATTTTGGCCAAACCTTCTTGAATGGTGAAATATTGCTTTTGATTCTCCAGCTTTTCATATTGCTCTGAGCCTTTTTGCTGACTGCGCACTTTAAAAACAATTCGGTCTGAGGGAATATCAAACACGCTGGGCAAAACCGCCAAAGCCTCATACAAACGACGACGCGCTTTAGTCGGGTTAACCGTCTTAGGCGGTGCATACTCCGCCACCATCAACCAATCGCCACCTTCCAGCGTTGGATAATAATCAATCGCTAAGGCATATTCCGGTAAATCGGCATCATACACACGGTAAGCGCCAATTTCGTTTTGCTTAACCCAGGTTTTTAAACCTTTTAAATTCTTTTTAATACGATTGGCCACCATCACCGCGCCTTCGGTGGTCGCCAATTCTGGCTGAAGCTGCTGAAGCTTTTCAGGCAGATCTTGATTCAACGCAATGGCAGGTTGTCTGAACCAACTTTCTTCAACATCAAAGCGGAACAACTTACACTCCATCGCCCCGTTAAAGAAATCATGCGAACGCTTGGCCTTAATGCCAAGATACATTCCCAATTCGGAGTTACAAGTTAAAACCGCCGCTTGCCAGCCCGCAAACTCGGCTTTGATAAAGTCACCTAACTGTAAATAGGTTTGCTTAACTTCTTCCAACTCGCCCAAGCGTTCGCCATAAGGCGGATTGGTGACGATAAGCCCTGGCGTCCACTCGCCCCATTTGCGTCCTTGCACTACCGACATTTGTTTAATTTCGATAATGTCATCATAGCCCGCTTGTTGAATGGAAATACGCGCTATCTCCAAAGATTTGTGGGAAATGTCCGAACCATAAATATGCGGCAAGGTTTTTAAACCAATCGATTCACGCACCGCTGCCTCGTCTAACAACTTCTGCCACAAAACCGCATCATATTGCTTCCAAGTCACCAACCCTTTTTCATCAGCTTTCATCATGCCTGGCGCACAATCCGAAGCCATCATGGCCGCTTCAACCAAAAAGGTTGCCGAGCCACACATGGGGTCGTAAAAGCAACCACCTTGTTTGGCAATTTCTGGCCAACCGGCACGCATTAAAATCGCCGCCGCGGTGTTTTCTTTGAGCGGTGCGGTGACCTGCGTGCCTTCGCGATAGCCGCGTTGATGCAAACTGTGACCCGACAAATCTAAACCCAAGGTAATGCGATTGCGATTCACATGACCATGAATGCGCACATCAGGATAATCCGTATCGACCGACGGGCGCACATCGCCAATGCCTCGAAAATAATCCACAATACCATCTTTGATTTTTAACGCCCCGAAATGGGTATGGGTAATATTCAAACCTTGTCCAGAAAAAGACACCAAAAAAGTGCCCTCGGCATCCAAATGCTCCGACCATTCAATCGCGCTCACCGCAGGCGTTAAAGCCTCTTGGTTATCAAGCTCGGTTTCTAGCAAAGTGTAGTAAATGCGGTTGGCTAAGCGTGACCATAAAACCGCACGATAACCCACTTCCATGTCGCCTTCAAAGGTAGCACCTGAAGGCTGAACTTTAACCGACTCAGCCCCAAACGACTCCAACTCCTCTTTCAAGAGTTCACTCATCCCTTTCGGACAAGTCGCAAAAAAACGACACATGGCATTTACTCATTTTAAAAAGCATTATTTTACTGCATAAGCACAAGCGACTTTAGTAAAATGCTTATTCTATGAAAATGCCAACTCTAAACATCGTCGTTTTATCACTTTGCAGCTTGTTTGCAAGTCCAACTTTTGCCTATACGCCCCCCGAGCAATCCGAAGCGGATTTCCAAAAATGGGTCAGCGGATTTAAAAAACAAGCCATTCAAAATGGCATTTCTGCAGCGACCGTACAAAAGGCGTTTCATGATGTGCATTTAAATCGTGCCGTTTTGGAACTTGATCGTCGCCAGCCTGAATTCTCAAAAACTTTTTGGCAATATTTCAATCGCGCTGTCACTGAATGGCGTATTGAAACCGGCAAAATGCTCTATGAAAAACACCGTAAACAACTTGATGAAGTCACGGCCAAATATGGCGTACCAGGACGATTTTTAATTGCGTTTTGGGGCATGGAAACCAACTTTGGCGGTTATACCGGCAATACTGCAATTATTGAATCCTTAGCCACCCTGAGCTACGACCCGCGTCGTTCAGAGTTTTTCAGTAAAGAATTACTGGCCGCTTTAAAAATTATTGATTTGGGTCACGCCAGCGTTGAGCAAATGAAAGGCTCTTGGGCAGGTGCTATGGGGCAATGCCAGTTTATGCCGTCTAACTATCTGCGCTATGCCGTAGATGGCGATGAATCCGGTAAAAAAGACCTGTGGAAAAGTTTACCTGATGTGTTTAATTCTATGGGTAACTTCCTTGCCGAATTAGGCTGGCAAAAACAAGAAAACTGGGGCAGAGAAGTCAGTCTGCCTGCGGGGTTTGATTTGAGCCTAGCCGACAATAAAACCGAAAAACTGCTCACCGACTGGAAAGCGCTCGGTATTCAATTGGCGGATGGGCGAGAATTACCGATTGAAGACTTAAAAGCGCGCTTAGTTTTACCCAGCGACTATCGAGGCCCAGCCTTTTTAGTGTTTGATAACTACCAAGTGATTAAGCGCTGGAACCGCTCAGATAACTATGCTTTGGCGGTGGGTCATTTGGCAGACCGAATTGTTGGGCGTCCGCCTTTAACCAAAACCGCACCCGCAGACGACCAAGCCTTAACTCGCGAAGAAATGAAAGAAGTTCAAGAGCGTTTAAATTTACTGGGCTTTGACCTTGGAACACCTGATGGCATTGCGGGTTCTAAAACGCGTGCCGCCATTCGCAATTACCAAATCAGTCGCCAACTGCCAGCAGACGCTTACCCAACCCCTGCTTTACTCTACAATCTGAGAAAACATAAATAGAGATTTGCGATGGATGCCACACCTGACAATTTCTTTAAAAACAAACAAGTCTGCGAACAGCCCGCGTATTTGTTTTGGAAACTGCAAAGCCGTTTGATTAAGCTCAATCAAAAGCTCAACAAACTCACGCACCCTGAACGCTCGCATTTAAACAGCCTTAAAACGCAAAAAAGCCGCTAAAAACAACCAGGTCTGGTTACTTTTAGCGGCTTTTTATTGCATAAAACGCGATTATTCAGTCAGCTCTTTCTCAGGCTTAGGCTTTAAAAAGAACTCCCACAAAATCAACAAAAACGCACCCACACTGATGGCAATGTCTGCCACATTAAAAGTCGCATAATGCCAAGTACCGATGTAAAAATCCACAAAATCTGTCACCTTGCCAAACAGCACTCGGTCAATCAAATTGCCCAAAGCGCCACTTAAAATGAGATTAAGTGCAATCACTTCAGCTGTCCAGGCATTCGGCAAACGCTTGAGCCAAAACAGTAAAAAGCCACTCACACCCACCGCCAAAGCGGTAAAAAACCAGCGTTGCCAGCCGCCCATGTCGGCTAAAAAGCTAAAGGCGGCACCGTGGTTATAGACCAGCGTCATATTTAGGTGATCCATAATTGGCACAGGCACACCTTCGGTCAAGACCGAGTTTGCCCAATATTTTGTCAGCTGATCAATAATGATTAGCAAGACCGCCAGCCATAAAGTGGCTAAAGCAGTTTTTGTGTTGATGGATTGCGTCATAGGCTTATGCAAAATGTCTAACTTCGCCATCGCCATGCACATTATCGACACAGCGTTGACAAAGCTCTTCATGACCAGCAATACTGCCAACTTCTGCACGATGATGCCAGCAACGCGCGCACTTGGGTTTTTCGGTAGGTTGCACATACACATACAAACCTTTCATTTCGGTCGCCACTGCATCCGCCGTTCTTTGGGCACTTGGCGCCACCGTTGCCCCCGAAGTGATCAGCACAAAGCGCAACTCATCGCCCAAAGCCTGTAAATGCGACAACACAGGTTCATCGGCAAACAAGGCAACTTCAGAAGTTAAAGACCCTTTAATGATTTTTTGGGCACGCAAGACTTCCATTTGTTTAGCAATCGCCGAACGCACCTCCATCACTTCTGACCAGTAGGCAGAATTCATGGGTTTGGTTTCGTCTAAGGCCGTTAAACCGTCATACCAAGTGGCCGTAAAGACAGTTGCGGAATGTTCGCCAGGCAGTTCACGCCAAATTTCTTCGGCGGTAAAGCTCATAATAGGCGCCATCCAACGGGTTAAGGCTTCAATAATATGATACAAAGCCGTTTGCGCCGAACGACGCGCCAAGCCTTCGGTTTGGCAAGTATATTGGCGGTCTTTAATCACATCTAAATAAAACGCACCCAAATCTTCTGAACAAAAATGCGTCATGGCCTGATAAATATTCAAGAAAGAATACTCATTGTAAGCCGCCACAATTTCTTGTTGTATCGCATAAGCACGCCCAATCGCCCACTGGTCTAATGGCAAACACTGCTCATAAGCAACCAGATCGGTTACAGGATTAAAGCCATTTAAGTTGGCTAACAAGAAGCGCGCGGTGTTACGAATACGACGATAGCTATCTGCCGTACGGTTGATGATTTCATCCGACACCGTCATTTCATAACGATAGTCGGCGGCGGCAATCCACAAGCGCAAAATGTCTGCACCATATTTATTGGCAATCTCTTGTGGCGCCACCACATTGCCTTTGGATTTTGACATTTTCTTGCCATCTTTATCCACCGTAAAGCCATGCGTTAAGACTTGCTTGTAAGGCGCCTTGCCATCGGTGGCTAAGGCCGACAACAAAGACGACTGGAACCAACCGCGATGCTGGTCTGAACCTTCTAAATACAAATCGGCTGGCGCTTGTAATTCAGGGCGTTGTTGCAACACGGTAAAGTGCGAAATCCCTGAGTCAAACCACACATCCAAAATATCCGTGACCTGCTCATAATCATCAGCTTCATCACCCAATAAACTGGCGACATCCAAATCATACCAAGCATCTATCGAACGCACTTCTACTAACTTAGCCACGGCTTCCATCAATTCGGTGGTGCGAGGGTGCATTTCGCCAGTGACTTTATGCACAAAAATGGTAATGGGCACGCCCCAAAAACGTTGGCGCGAAATACACCAATCCGGACGACCTTCTACCATGCCTTCGATACGGTTTTGACCCCATTCCGGAATCCACTGCACCTTCTTGATTTCTGCCATCGCTTCTTCACGCAAATTGGCTTGCGTCATGGAAATAAACCATTGCGGAGTCGCACGGAAAATCAATGGGGTTTTAGTACGCCAGCAATGTGGATAAGAATGCACAATGGCTTGCATATGCAATAACGCACTGTGTTCTTTGAGCACTTCAATCATGTGGTCGTCCACTTTAAGCACATTTTCGCCTTCAAATAGCTTGGTGCCTTCCACATAATTACCGCGACCATCCACAGGGCAATCAACTTCTAAGTCATATTTTAAGCCGACCACAAAGTCATCCTGACCATGACCCGGTGCAGTATGCACACAGCCTGTACCGGCATCCGTGGTGACATGATCGCCTAAAATCAGTGGCACAGTACGCTCGTAAAATGGGTGTTGTAAACGAATCAATTCAAACTGTTCGCCACGACCATAAGCAATCACTTGATACTGCTCAAAGCCCCATTTATCCATACTGTCTTTGAGTAAGGCTTCCGCCAAAAATAAACGCTCTGGGCCATTTTCGCCGGTTACCTGCACAATGCAATATTCCAACGCAGGGTTAATCGAAACCGCTTGGTTGGCTGGCAAAGTCCAAGGCGTGGTGGTCCAAATTACCACCGATAAAGGACCTTCGCCGGTGTGATCTTCCACATGATGACAGCGTGCAAAAAACGCCTCTTCATCCAACACTTTAAAACGCACATCAATGGCTAAGGAACGCTTATCTTCATATTCAACTTCGGCTTCTGCCAAAGCCGAATGCCCACCGACCGACCAATAAACTGGCTTGGTGCCTTTTACCAAATGTCCGTTTTCGATAATTTTGGCTAAGGCACGAATTTCGTTAGCTTCAAATTTAAAGTCTTTAGTCAGGTAAGGATTTTCCCAATCCGCCATTACACCCAAACGCTGAAAATCCGCCATTTGGCCTTCGACTTGTTGTTGTGCATAATCACGACAGGCTTGGCGAAACTCTGGCGCTTCAATCTTTTGACCAACCTTGCCTTTTTTCTTTTCCACATTCAGCTCAATCGGCAAACCATGGCAATCCCAGCCAGGCACAAACGGCGCATCAAAACCGCTCAAACCTTTGGATTTGACAATCATGTCTTTTAGCACTTTGTTCACCGCGTGACCAATGTGAATATTGCCGTTGGCATAAGGTGGGCCATCATGCAAAATAAACTTTGGGCAACCGGCCTTAGCATCGCGCACGGCTTGGTAAAGGTTTTCAGCTTGCCACTTTTCCACCTGCACAGGTTCACGCGTGGGCAAACTGCCTTTCATCGGAAAGGCGGTTTCAGGTAAATTTAAAGTTGGTTTGTAATCAGTCGGTTCGCTCATGGCACTCTCTTCAAAATAAAATCGCTGTAATCTATTAAATCGGTTAAATGATGCTCGATGACATCTTGCATAAGATCTAGGTCAAGTTCCTGATACTCGTGCACTAAAATATTTCTAAATCCCACCATGTTTTGGCATTTTTGGGACAACTCTTGGGGAATGATTTGCGCTTTTTCGAGTAATCGAAAATGATCTTTGCTGTCTTGCGGCAGCCCCAACTTTTCTCTTTTAATCAAATAGGCGGCCATATCAATCGCTAACTCGGCAATGCGTTGTAAATTAATCGCTATCGCATCTTGTTTCATATAATCTTGCTGAAAAGGCAACTCGCTTTCTAAGTGATAGTAATTTTGAATCTGCTGAATACAGCGTTCAATACTCACTTTTTTATTCAATAAAACATCATTCATAACTTCACCGGGTAAAAGCCTGTCGCCAAACCTTCTTGAATAATTTCGGCGCGTTCCTCATTGAGCTTTCGATAACGCGCCGCAACCGTTAATTCAAATTTGTCCAACGCCGTTTGACCAAAAGATTCTGCCACAAAAATAACGGACCCAGTTTGTACGATCTCATGCTGAAACACGGTTGAAACTTGGCGCAAACTGATTAAATCCACAGAACCATAATGGGACTCCAACTGAACTTGTAATGCCGAACGCATCAACTCATGTTGTGCCAAAACTTGTTCTGCTGGTAGCAATAAGGCTAAATCTAAATCGCTTTGCGCTGTAAGCGTATCCGTCACAGCTGAGCCAAATAGGTAGACAGCTTGTGTGCTGGGATAATGGTTTAAAATCCATGCCAAAGCACTGTCCAACTCAAGCTTTTTCACTCAGTGATTACTCCTAAAATCTGCCTTGCCGAATGGGCGTCTTTTTCAATTTGTGCTTTAAGCGCATCTAGGTTGCCGAATTTTTGTTCGGGGCGGATAAAAGCCACCAACTCAACTTGTACATGAGCGCCATACAGGTCTTTATCCCAATTAAACAAATGCACCTCAATGGATGGGCGCAAACCATTTACAGTGGGCCGCACGCCAATATTGGCGACGCCTGGCCAAGGCTGGTTGGCAATATTCAACACTCGCACCGCAAACACGCCACTGACCGGCATTTGCAAACGCTTAGGGTTTAGGTTAAGGGTTCTAAAGCCTAATTGCCGCCCCAGTTTTTGACCATGAATTACCCGACCATCAAAATAAAAAGAGCGCCCTAATAAGTCTTCGGCCGCTTTAAGTCCTTGGGTTTGCAGGGTTTCGGTAGACAAAGTTTGGCGAACTCGAGTACTGCTAATGCGCTGTTCGTCCACCTTATAGGTTGGCATTTCGCTGACTTCGAATCCCTGCTTTAACCCTGCTGTTTGCAAAAACGCGTAATTGCCTTGACGATTCTTGCCAAAACAAAAATCATCGCCCACCACCAAATGCTTAATTTGCAAACTCTGCACCAAAATCTGCTGTACAAATTGTTCCGCAGTCAGTTCGGCAAACTCGGCATTAAATCTGCACACTAAGACAAAATCGATTGCCGTTTGCTGAAAACCAATCAGTTTTTCACGCAAATTCATCAAGCGCACAGGGGCTTTGTCTGGCGCAAAATATTCCACGGGCAAAGGTTCAAAAATCATCACCACACTGGGTAAATTCAATTGATGCGCTAAACCTTGTACTCGATTCAGCACTTCTTGGTGACCCAAATGTATGCCATCGAAATTACCAATCGTGAGCACACAGCCATGTTCGAAAATACTATTTTCTGCCCAAATTTGACCAGGCCTGGTTGTTTTTAGGTTGTGAAGCCCGCGAATCAGTTGCATATTTTCAATGATTTATGTTCAAAATAGTTCAAAATTATACCCTATTTCAACGCTTGTCGAGGACGAAAACCCACTGCCAGCAAAGTCATGGCATAAACTAAAATACTCAACAACACTAACCCCATCAAAGCACCTAATCGCTCCCAACCATTCCAAGCAAACCATTGTGCATCTAATGGATTAAGCAGCATTAAAAATAACACCAACACAACATTGGCCAATAACCCCTGCCAAAGTAGAGATTTCCACTGCTTAGAAAAAGCCAGCATGTCTTCTTTAAAGAGAAAATACGCCAACAAACCGGCATTGATAAACGCCGAAATCGTGGTCGCTAAAGCCAAGCCTGCGTGAGCTAAGGGCCAGATTAAAATCAAATTAAAAACCATATTACTCACCAAAGCAACCATGGCAATCTTGACGGGGGTTTTCATATTTTTACGCGCATAAAATGCTGGCGCTAACACCTTAACCAAAATAAAACCTAGTAAACCGAGAGAATAAGCCATTAAACTCAAGCTAGATTGCTGTACATCATTTGCGGTAAACGCTCCGTAAAAGAACAAACTGCTAATCAAAGGCGTGGCCAATAAAAATAACCCCAGCGTGGCTGGCACCGCAATTAAAAACACCAGCTTTAAGGCAAAATCCAAATCGCGCTTAAAGGCTGTCCAATCCTGATTAGCCGCTTGTTTTGATAAACCCGGCAAGACAACTGTTGCCAAAGCCACCCCAAAAACGCCCAACGGAAACTCCATTAAACGGTCGGAGTAATACAACCAAGACACAGAGCCGGTGATTAAAAACGATGCCAAAATCGTATCCAACAACAAATTAATTTGCGCCACCGACACACCAAATAAGGCGGGCAACATCAAACGCTTAACCTCGTCCACGCCCTCTTCTTTTTGACGACGCGGCACTGGTAACAATCCCAAGCGCATTAAAAAAGGCACATGAAACAATAACTGCGCAACCCCCGCCAGTAAAACGCCCCAAGCCAACGCCATGACCGGAATTTCAAATAAGGGTGATAACCAAATCGCCGAGGCAATTAACACTAAATTGAGTAACACAGGGGTAAATGCTGGTACAGCAAATTGATTATAGGTATTCATAATCGCCGAGGAAAACGCCACTAATGAAATCAACAACAAATAAGGAAAGGTAATCGCCAACATATCGGAGGCCAAGGCAAACTTTTCAGGATCGTCCATAAACCCAGGCGCAAACACCATCATCCACAAGCCAGAACCAAATACCCCGAAGGCCGTGAGCAACAATAAAATGCCGCCCAAACGAAAGACAATCGCATCCACCAAAGCTTTTACCGCGGCTTGACCACGCTTTTCTTTAGCTTCGGCCAACACAGGCACAAACGCTTGTGAAAAA
Source organism: Thiosulfativibrio zosterae (assembly GCF_011398155.1). Lineage (NCBI taxonomy): Bacteria > Pseudomonadati > Pseudomonadota > Gammaproteobacteria > Thiotrichales > Piscirickettsiaceae > Thiosulfativibrio > Thiosulfativibrio zosterae. The sequence goes on along the minus strand of NZ_AP021888.1, from coordinate 685,959 downwards.
GCGCCTTCGGCAAATAAGCGTCTAAAAAAATTGGGAATTTTAAACGCCACAAAAAAAGCATCGGCCCCAGAAGAAGCCCCAAAATAACGAGCAATTACCATATCGCGAACAAAGCCTAAAATACGCGACAGCATGGTCATGCCACCCACCGTGGCAGTGGCTTTTAAAATGCGTTTCAAAACAGGGAGCTTCCAAATTTGATTAAGTTCTGGAATTTTAACAGAGTGGCAAATTTTGGATAAAAAAAAGCCCCGAAGATCGGGGCTTTCAATCAAATCAAAGATTAAATTATTGTAGTTTGAAACACACTGAATTGTTAGTAGCCGCATAAGCAGTTGTATTACTACGACGAACATCACCTTTAGTACCATCAGCAGTACCATCTAAGGCTTCATCAAGAGCATTGGCAATTTCTAAGGTTAAACCGTTGTAACACACATTAGGAACACCTGCGAATGGAGCAGCATCGTCTACAATCACAGTACCACCAAATTTGCTACGGAAATAACCGTTTGCAGAATCCGTACCATCAGAAACCCCAGAAATTAAACCAGCAGCGATCAATTGCGCAAAAATCTGCCCACGCTCACCGTTGTCAATATCGCCTGCACCGTCACCATCAACCATTGTTGCAGCTGCACCTGTAAAGGTTGCAACGGCATTGTTAAAATCACCTGGTAAATATCTGTATTTGTCTTGGAAAGTATAAATTGCTGCTTGTAATGACTTAACATCGCCAACAGTCGCTTTAATTTTTGAGCTCTTAATTAACTCTTGCCCCTTAAGCACACCGCCTAATAATAAACCGATAATCACCAATACAATGGCGATTTCAACTAATGTAAAACCTTTTTGATTTTGTGTTGACATTGCTGTCCTCCTTGTTGTGATAAAGTATTATTTTTAAATACAGCTTCATTATAGGAATCGCAGAACAAAAGAATAGAGTAAAAAATTTTTACAAGTGCAAAAAATTCATTTTTTTTCAATATGACTGGGTAAAACTACTTGAAAACCTAGGTTTTGCGCAGTTTGCACAAACTTAACCTTTCCTTGCACCTTAACCAGTAAGGCTCTCACGATAAACAAACCTAAACCTAATCCACTTTTACTGGTGGTCCAAAAAGGCTCAAACACCCGTTGGCTCGATAAGGGTGGCAAGGGTTTGATAACATCAGATAATAAATCCACGCTCACCAGCCCTGAATCAACCAATATGGTGACCTTAACACCGCCTAAGTCTTGCGCGTGTGCCTTAAAATTATCCAGTAAATTATGAAAAACCTGCGTGACCAAGGTATGGGAGTGCAAAATTTGTGCATCACCTTCCACCTTAACGCTCAATAGCATCGACCTTGCGAGCGTTTCAATGGTTGCCTTTAAAGAAAGAGGCTGTACATCGTCAAACGATTTGGATTGCCATAAGGGTTGCGTCACTCGATTGGCGCGCAACACTATACTGGGTAGCAGTTCTTTGAGCCGATTGACCAACTTGAGTTTTTGTTCGTCCGTTTGTGCTTGGCTGACTTGCGCTTCTAACAACGCAATAAATTGTGCGATGTTTTTGGTGTCGTGTTGCACAAAGAGTTGATAGTCTTCTAAGCGCTTTTGCGACACAAAAAACTGCTTGGTTTTATTGGCCACATTAAAAGACAATAACATTTCAAACGTTTGCAACACCATCTCTAGCAACAACTGCTTTTCTCCTCGCCACTTGGGCGCAGACAAAACTAAATGTAACTTGATGGCATCTTCTTCTATATTAATCTCATAGGTTTGCAAAGATTGATTTGCTGGCGCTCCCTTGACCAAGGTTTGTGGCTCACCGTACCAAAGACTTTCACAAACCATATTTTGAAAGCCATTTTGCGCTAAAAACAACCAGGCCTGGTCAATAAAATCCAAAACATCCTGATTAACGGATCGGTTTAGGTCATATAAATTGGCAATGGCTTTTTGCAGTTGCTGACTTTGCAGCCTTAAATAAAACCCCACTGCCCCCAGCAAAGCGCCCGAAAATAAAAAAATAGCCGGCAACCAAAGCTCTATACTCATGGTTCGTCACTTAAGCGAGAGACCTTGTCGCTGTCTTGTCTTTCAAGGCCATATTTTTTCATTAAATAATAAACATTTTCACGCTTTAAACCCAAACGCCTAGCCACTTCATGCACATTAAAATCGGTATCCATCAGCACTTGATTCACCAGTTTAAATTCAGCTTGATTCCTGGCGGTTTTAACGCCATCAGACATCGACAAATCCAAGGAAACCCGGTGAATCCCCTCGTTCTCTTTGAGTTGTTGTGTATGTTTGATAAACATTAAGGCGCGTTTTAAAGAAAGCAATAATTGTTCTGGCTGAACGGGTTTGGCTAAAAAATCAAATGCACCATGTTTAATGGCTAAATAAGCAGTGGAATCAGGGTGTTGCCCCGTTAAAACAAGCGTTTTTACTTCGGGATGATAAAGTGCTAACCAATCTAAAACCGCCAACCCTTCATCTGGTAAATGTTCATTAGGCGGCATGCCCATATCTAAAACCACTGCATCCACTTTAGAAGATTGCAATCTTTCAATGGCTTGAGAACGAGAAGCTGCCTCATAGACCTCAAACCCAGCGTTTTCTAAAAGCATGGCCAATAATCCGCTAATACCGGGATCATCATCAACCACCAAAACTTTAGCATTGACGAAACTCATATATCTTGAGCAGTACCATCGTTAAAGCGAATACGCTCAAATCCATTTAAATAGGAAGCTTGACCCGAACTCGTCCAGTCTGCTGGGGTTTTATTAACATAAATAATATCCGTACCCGCACCACCATACACAGTATGATTCAAATCCCCATCGACCCTAAAAGTATCATCCCCAGAACCCAAATCGACAGAACCGTCCACATCTCCAACGATATAAAAAAAGTCATCGTTCGCACCCATATCAACACTGGCAACACTGCTCAAATTGCCTAAGATGGTTAAATAATCATTACCCGAACCTGTACTAATCGACGATTTTGCATCGCCTGCAATATACAAATTATCATTACCAGAACCACTGACAAGGGCATAGTTTTGATCACCCGTAACCGTTAATTCGTTATCGCCATTATTTAAATCTAATGCGGCATCCAAATTGCCATCTATTTTGAGAGAGTCATCAAAATTACCATTGGGAGGATTGTAATCAGAAGATCCGGTATAGTCGCCTGCGACGGTATTAGTTGGGTTTGTTGGCGGTGGCGGTGGTGCAATGAGTAGATTGTTTTGAGTGTTTGAATTGCTATTGCTGGCCGTGTTAAAAATCGTAGCGTCATTTTTCAACAACTCTTGTTTAATTTCATAACCCGATATGCCCAAAATTTGATCATCATAATAATTTTGTAAATCTTTATTCACATAATAATCCCAATACAGCAGGTCTAAATCACAGTTTTCTGTTTCACGGTTAGACAAACCTGTACAAGAAGGCGTTAGTTGTCGACCATTGGCATTATAGGCAACTAAGATAACCGACAAACCATCTGCCATATGTTGATCACTCGCTAGGCCGGTTACGCAGGTGGCCGCTGCGTTATTGCAAATCGTGTAATTACCTGCACCTAAATTGCCTGCGATGGGCGGTGTAGTCAATCTAAAAGGCACAAAGGTACTCGTATAATCACACCCAGTTTGACAAAAATAACTGGCAGAATGATCAACATCTTGCATATTCGAAAGGGTTGTCGCGCCCGAATTCACGGCATAACGGATTTCCACGCCATAAGCATCTTGCACATCTAATTGTGTTAAACCTAAATCTTGATAAGGTGCCGCACCATAGCTACGAGAACAAGCACCATTTGTTCTATCTTCATCCCCATCGCCATTAATATCCGGACAAGGTAAATACCGATTCACCAATTCAAACGACAATAAAGACTTTTTGATTTGCAGCAATCTATTTTTAGAGTCTGTTACCTTAACCGCATCCCTTTGGCCGCTCAGAGTGAGCAAAGCACCCATACTTAAAATACCAATAATGGCCAAAACAACTGCCAATTCAACTAAAGAAAACCCTTTTTGGAATTTGCTCACTTTAAAAGCCTCTCACATCTAGCATTGCACTTTTCACATCAAATATCGTAATCCAAGTCAAATAGTCATCCATGGTAATGGCGGTGTCTAGTTTAAAAACGCCGGCCGCATCATTGTCACAATTGGCGCGTTCAGCGCTATTAACCAGCGTGGCTTGATCACAATCTGTCCAGGTTTGCGCACCATTACTGCCAAAAGACACGACCATAGCCACAACCGCATTTTCATATTCATTCCCAGATTCATCTTCAATCAACATGTTTTTATAACCATCTGGATTTTCTGCTCCCTTAGGCGGCGTATGCCAACTAAAGTAAGGTGGTGCATCAACAGTGCGAGGATCGGCATTATAATCACACCCCATACCGCAAACATCACTGCACTTTGTGCAATAAAAAACCCCATTTTGTGTACATAAAGCTGCGGTCGAGGGCTTGGTTCTGCTGCCAGACAAGCCAAACACACTGGCAGTTTCGCACAAATCGTTAATATCACCACTCAATTCTGCGCGGGCATTCACACGATAGTAAAAAGGATTCCCCCAAGCATCTACCTCAGGGAGTACCAAAGTTTGATAAGGCAAAGTGCCATGACGAGATTTACACACAGATACACCGCCACTGATTTTGCGGTCTTCAACTCCATCATTATTCGTGTCAGGACAGGGTAAATACTTATTCACCTTAAGATAACTCACCAGACCATTTTTAATGTCATTCATCTGTGCTTTAGTTTCATCTGCCTTGCCCACTTGCCTAGAAGCGCTGTTAATCGTTAAAGCGCCGCCCAATAAAAGACCTACCAATAATAATGCGATAGAAATCTCTAGCAAGGTAAACCCCTGTTGGTGCGATTTTTTAAGCAATTTCATGGGCAGTTCCCCATAAAAGAGCGCCAATCAGAACCCGCTGGATTTGTGGTCGCATCATAAGCATTAAACCAAAAAGCAACATTTGCATCAGTGGCTTCTAAATCCGTTTTTTGAGCGCAAACTCGATTCAACATCATGGTTTGCCATTCAGAAAATGAAATCCCAATAACTGTATCGTTAATACCTATATTGCTTTTAGATTGGCTATAAAATTTAAAATCACCATCAGCATTGCCATTCACTTCATTCCCAAGTGCATCAAATCGTTTATCTAAATAATCAGCAATTCTCGCCAAGGCATCACCCGCTTGGTTCCTATCCTGTATCGTTCCATCTTGCATAACCATCGATTCACCTGGCGCTATAATCAAAGCAACATACCCATCTTGATCATTTAAAAAAAGGCGTCCCGTTGGAGATAATCCAGGGTTAAGAGGTGCAAAACGACCTGTTGAACCATTATTGTATGAGTTATTACCATTAGCAAAGCGCTCATCTAAGATGTAATAAAATTCCTTAGGCGCAACTTTATTAAAAAAAATATTGCGAGTTCTAAAATTAGTGGGCAAAAACCCCACAACAAAACCAGTGGTATCATCGCCTGCAACGGTCACATTTCCACAGCTGGTTTCTGCACCCAAAACTTCACCATCACCATCTAAATCAACACAAGGAAAATATCCCGGCCCCGGTATCCTGTCTATATTTTTAAGATTAAAGCCTGTTCCACCGGCTGGGTCACTTTCATAAAACTCTGGCTGAAAAACCGAATAACGCCAAAACTGCGATTTAACAATCTGGGTGTCTTCGTAATTTTCTAAAGTTAACTTGGCTTTTTGTTTAAAAAAAAGATTCTCACCATACCCACTAAAATAGGCAGACGCACCTAGCACCAAAATAACCACAAACACCATCATAATAAAACCAGACTGCTGTTTTGCGCGCACTTTAATCACCTTAACATACACAATTGACTTTAGATTATACGCCAAAAGAATTTAATCGAATTAGGAAAACCCAAAAACAAAAAAAGCGGCTCAGGTAAACCTGGCCACTTTAAAATTAACTTTTACAGATAAGGAATTTAAATTATAAATCGAAAGATTTTGTGATACCAACAACCAATGACATATTATCTTCAGCTGAACCACTTACACCATTTGTATATCCAGAAACCTTCTTATCTGAATTAATCAAATTGATACCAATATCAGTACCCTCTGCAACAGAAGTACTGTAACCAATATCAATCCAAGAATGATCAACTCCTTTGCCGGCAAAATCATCACCCATTCCATAGGTTGCAGAAATTCCGTAAAACTCAACACCAATAGTTGCTACAGAATAACTAACATCAGAACCGCCAGAAAGTTTTGCATGCGAACCAGAACTATAAGAAGCTGAAACTGGACCATAACCAAGTGTTAAGGTACCTTCAAGGTAAGAACTATCAAACGCATTAGTGTCAGAACCACCATCTTTCGTATACCCAAAATAAGTTGCACCTAGACCATAGCTTAAATCACCAAAGCTACCAGAATACCCAGCGTATAAATCGTATTCCAAACCTTTAGATGGGCCTACCTGAGAAGCCCAAGTTCCAATATATAGACCAGAGTCAGCTTCATAATCTAATCCACCTTGTGCAGCTGCAGCAGTCCCATTTTGTGCAATACCTCTGAAAAGATATTGCGAAACTACCCCAATATTTGCAGAAGCACCTGCTTGCACCACTGCAGGAGCAAAAGTCATTGCTGCTGAAGTGGCGATTGCCATAGATACTAAAAGAGATTTAAGTTGTGTTGCTTTTTTCATTCTATTCTCCAAAAGGATTTAATTAACAATAAATTCACCTTTACTAAAGAACGATAAATGCCAATATTAAATTTATTTATATATTTCAATAATATAAAAAATAAATTAAAATTTTATTAAATACAAAACATTAAAACCTGACCAATAATAGAAATATTGCACCCTTTTGGCGTGCAATATTTAAATATAGAAAAATCACCATAGCTTTTTGCCTTGCGCTTGCATTTCTAATACCCATTGCTGAAAAGCAGGGGGACCATATGCTAAAGTAAGGGGATTTTTTTCAAATACAGGGGAGTTAGAATCTTGCATTTGATAAATCAATGGACGCATATTTTCTGCCGCAAACTGCATTAACCACTGTAAAGTTTGCTCTGAAATTTCACGGCCCACTGGCACAGCCAAATCTACTTTTAACCCTTGCCAATCCAAAATATTATCAATCACCAAAGCCCCACACTCTGATGGTTTAAAACTCTCCGGCAAAAAACTATTAGGCTTAACCCAAGCACACTCAAATTGTTGACAAGGATTTACCGGACGGTTTTCATAATCATCACACCCAGAACCCGTGCTATGCGGACATGGATGCCCAGGATAGGCCTCACAGCCTTTAACTTTTATCTGCACCCACCCATCACAACAGGCAGTACAAGGTTGACAACTTCTCATAATCAAAACAGCAACTTATTAATCAAATAACAAAAGCAATATCGCTTTCTAACGAAAGCATTATCACATAAAAACTCAAAACCTTACAAAACAAAAAGCCCCAAAGCATTTATCACCTTGAGGCTTCTTAAAACGGGGCGAAGGCTTTAGCCTTCTTTTTGATTACACTGCAAACATTAGCAGGCTAAAGCCTGCGCCCCAAACTTAAAAAATAAAGACTTTCTTATTTATCATTAGCAGGCATAAATTGGAAACAATGACATCAAGAATCAATTATTTAAAAATGCTTTTAAAATAAGTGCCAAAATACCTGCCAATACCGTACCTAACATCCATTTCATCAATAAAAGTTCTTTTTCCATGCGATAAATATCTGATTTAGTAGCCAACTGATTTTGCATGGACTCTTGTAATGCTGCCGACAAAGCATCTGCTTCAGCCTCCGCTTGAGCTTCGGAAACACCTGCATCTTTAAGCTTTTTTATAAACTTATAAGTATCAAAGGTAATTGTTGACATGACTCAATCCTAAATTAATAACTTTTATCCCAGAAAAAAGTCAACCCTATCAATGCAAAAAGCCCCAAAGCATTGATCACTTTGAGGCTTTTAATATGGGGCGAAGGCTTTAGCCTTCTTTTTAACGACACTGCAAAGATTAGCAGGCTAAAGCCTGCGCCCCAAAAGGATTGCTTATTATTTATCTTTGGTAAACCTTAAAAACAAAAACCCCCAAAGCATTGATCGCTTTAAGGCTTTTTTTAAATTGGGGCGAATGCTTCAGCCTTCTTTTTGATTACACTGCAAACATTAGCAGGCTAAAGCCTGCACCCCAAAATAATTGCTCATGACTCAACTACATTAAAACATTGTTTTTAAATATGGCAATGCGATTACTGCAAGAATTAAAGCCACACCCCAGTGTAACAATTTTAAGTCTGATTTTATTTCAGCCTCTACTTTGTATAAATCTGCCTTAGTAACAACCTCTTCGAATCGCGCATCTTGCATCGTTTCTATGGTATTAATAACGGCATTTGCTTGCGTCTCAGGAAAACCTGACTCTTTAAGTGCATTAAATAATTTGTGGGTGCTAATAACAGTTGCCATAAAAATAACCTCTAAATCAATTGATTTATTATCCCACAAAAAAGTCAAACCTATCAATGCAAAAAGCCCCAAAGCATTGATCGCTTTGAGGCTTTCAAACGGGGCGAGGGCTTTAGCCTTCTTTTTGAGTACATTGCAAACTTTGGCAGGCTAAAGCCTGCGCCCCAAAATCTTTGCGAATCATTTAACTTTAATTAAACCTCAAAAACAAAAAAGCCCCAAGACAAACATCTTAGGGCTTTCAGCTTAATTTTACTACTCGCCTAAACGAGCGCTAAATTAAAACTTGTGCAATAAACCAACTGATACTGCTGAAGAATCTTTACCAGCAGAGAATGTAGTTGCCATGTTTTTATCCATTGCTACATATTCAACATATGCAGTTGTCTTTTTACCCATTGCATAGTCTAGACCAAGACCCAATGAAGATCCGTCAGAACCAGCTGCCTTATAATCAACCATTGAATATTTGATTTTTGGAGTAATATCACCCATTTCATAAGAAAGATTCATCTGAATTGTAGAACCTTCAGAAGCTGCATCACCAGAGATACCATCATCAGCTGAGAAGTAAGTAACGTTACCCATTAAACCAGCAACTGCATATTGAGCAGCCAAACGCATTTCTGTATATGTCTTAGTACCAGTTAATTTTGCATCAAATGCATTGTATGCACCAGACAAAAATAAACCAGACTTAGTCGAACCATACATTGCAGCAATAGAGTAAGCATTTGTAAGAGCTGTATCTTTACCAACTACATCTGGAGAAACGCCTGCAGCAGCAATGGTTACACCACCAAAAGATGGAGAAACGTAAGCTAAAACGTTAGCAGCACGAACTTCACCAGCTGCACCAGCCATACCTAACTTACCACCCATTGGCTTGTTATCACCAAAACCATCGTTAAATGTATCAGTAGGTTGAGCCATTTTCATTGGCGTATCATGGCGACCCATTAATACAGTACCGAAAGAACCTGCTAAACCAGCGTAAGCATTACGATCTTTAAGCGCAGAAGCACCAGTAGTAGCGCCAGTACCACCAGCAATATCAGCTTCCCATTCGATCTTATAAACTGCTTTCAAGCCGTTACCTAAGTCTTCTGAACCTTTGATACCGAAACGTGAAGCATTTGAACCAACAGTCATACCAGCATCAGTTACTGCATCGATAGACATATTGATTTGACCGTAAACAGTAGGAGCATCAGCCATTACAACTGGAGCAGCGATAGCAGAAGCGATAGCTAGAGCAATAATATTCTTTTTCATTTATATATTCCTATTTTGAATAGTTTGTTTTTTATAAATGTCCACTTCGGTGAACTTGTTGCTTACTATAGGGACTTTTAAAAAGCTGTGCAAATTTTTTTATAAAAAAAACAACAAAATTAAAGTGTGTTGTTTTTTTACAACAAGCGTTAATTACAATCACTACACATTAATGCTTAAATATTGCTTCAATTTTACTTGTGAAAACTTGGCATCAAATTTTGGCATCTTAACCACAAAGCTTTAAACTAGGCGCTTTAAACAAATCTAGGACAAAAAACTTGAACCCTCAATACTCTTTTTATTTACGCTCAATTTTTATCACTGCAGTTCTTACTCTCAGTAACCCTATGCAACTCGCTTTTGCAGAAGACATTCAGCAAGGCGACTTTATTTTGCAAACCACTCAAGACTTCAATCAGTCCGTCACCAGTATTCAGCTTTACACCAAACAAGCCAATGCGCCCATTTATTTGGGGATTAGCTGTCATATTCAAAGCCCGCTGCCGTTGATTGAACTTATCCTAATGGATGATGCCATTATTTCTGAATATCCAAAGTTTGTAACCTTAGGCATAGCCAACTTTAAATCTACTGCATCAAACACTATTAATGGTGTGCTGTCGGTTACACAGACCTATGAAGAAACTTTTAATAAAATTCGTTTTGAAATTGCTGACAAAAAAATGCAAAGCTTGCAAACTGCCTATCGCGATTTATTAAACAACCTAAGTGAAAGCCATCAAATAGAAATCACCCTAGAACACAGAACATTGGGCAAACACAGCTATATTTTTAGTAATAACGGGTTGAAAGACTTATTAAAACCTTATGCAGATTTATGTCACCTGCAATAGCAGTCAGAATATTTAAAATAGATGGTGCCTCTTCTGTGACTTGAACACAGGACCTACCGATTATGAGTCGGGTGCTCTAACCAACTGAGCTAAAGAGGCAAAAAGATGTGAATTTTTCGATCATTTTGACCAGGCCTGGTCAAAATTTGTGGGTATTATAGTTAATTTTAGGGGTTTTGCAGTAGTTTTTACGGCAAAACCCTTAATTTGATTAATCTAAGAAACTTTTAAGTTTTTCTGCACGACTGGGATGACGCAATTTGCGCAAGGCTTTGGCTTCGATTTGACGAATACGCTCACGCGTGACATCAAATTGTTTGCCCACTTCTTCGAGCGTGTGGTCAGTGTTCATGCCCAAACCAAAACGCATACGCAATACTTTGGCTTCGCGTGGCGTTAAGGTGTTTAACATTTCACGCGTGGTTTCACTCATACCTTCTAAGTCTGCCGCCTCTTGTGGTGACAGAATATTAGAGTCTTCAATAAAATCGCCTAGTGAAGAATCTTCATCGTCACCCACTGGGGTTTCCATAGAAATGGGTTCTTTGGCAATTTTCATGACCTTGCGAATTTTATCTTCAGGCATTTCCATTTCTTCAGCCAATTCTTCTGGCGTGGGTTCACGACCCATTTTTTGCAACAACTGACGCTGAATACGATTGAGTTTATTAATGGTTTCAATCATATGTACCGGAATACGAATGGTTCTGGCTTGGTCTGCAATTGAACGCGTGATTGCCTGACGAATCCACCAGGTAGCATAGGTTGAAAACTTGTAACCGCGACGGTATTCAAATTTATCAACCGCTTTCATCAAACCAATGTTACCCTCTTGAATTAAATCTAAGAACTGTAAACCGCGGTTGGTGTATTTTTTGGCGATAGAGATTACCAAACGCAAGTTGGCTTCAATCATCTCGCGCTTAGCGGCACGGGCTTTGGTTTCTGATTTGCTAAGTGACTTATAAATTTCTTTATAAAAGCTGATTGGCATTTTTTCAGCTTTTTCTATCATGATTAAACGCTTTTGTGAACGCTTAATTTCAGAGCGCGCCGCTTCTAGGGCTTCTGCTTTATCTGGGTGCGCGGCAATCATGTTGTCGATTAAGTCTGCTTTGGTTTCATTGCCCACAAACAAACCTAAGAAGCTGGTTCTTGGCACACCGATTTCGCGCATAACCAAATTAACAATTACTTTTTCTTGTTCACGAATTTGGCCAACTTTATTTTTAATACCCTTAATCGAACGGTTAATAAAAATTGGTGACAATTTAACGGTTTGGAAAAGTGCAACCACCTCCATACGCTTTTTGACCGCTTTAGGATCTGAGTACCCGTACTTCTCTTCGGCTTTCACAGCCACTTCCGAAACACGCATCATTTCATCAATAAATGCCTGCAACTCTTCTGGGTTTATACCGTCTTCTTTCGGCTCGGTATTGTCTGAATCTGGAGAAAGCTCTTCAACTGGAATATCCACTAAATCTTCTGGGCGAATAAAACCTTGAATAAAGTCAGCAATCTTGCCTTCACCGTCGTCAATTTTAGTGAAGTTTGAGGTAAAGCTGATGGCAGACATGGGGTATTTTGCCAACGCTTCTAACATATCACGAATATTAAGTTCGATACGCTTGGCAATATCGATTTCGCCTTCGCGAGTTAATAATTCAACAGAACCCATTTCACGCATATACATACGCACAGGATCAGTGGTGCGACCAAATTCTGCATCAACATCAGCCAGCGCTAAAATGGCGGCTTCTGCTGCTGACTCGTCAAAGGTTTCGCCTTCTTTGGTCAATAACTCGTCTGCGTCTGGTGCAGAATCAAACAGCTGGATACCGAAATCACGCAAAATCGTTAAAATTTGGCCTAACTGATCTTCTTCAATATCATCGGGCAACACATCGTTAACATCGGAAAAGGTTAAGTACCCGAGTTCCTTGGCTCTATCAATTAAATCGATTAACTGTTGTTTTCTTTCAACTCTTGTCATGGTTGCCTCAAAAAATGCGATTGGATTAGCAGTTCTGCACAATATCCATTTGGATATCATAAAAAACAGAACTGAGTATTATACTGAATTATTGTGGATAACTTTAATTTTTTAAATCTTTTAAAAATTTGTCTAAATCTGCTAGCGCTGAATCATTTAAACCGGCACTGAGCAGCTGCGCTTCTTTAAGTTCAGTTGCCAACTTTACAAACGAAAAATCAAACTCGCCGCGCAAAAATCCATCGTCATCCAACAAAGAAATATCTTGCAAGGCTTTCCAAGTTGCTTGCCACCCGCTTGAAAGCATCCACTGTGCCACGGCATCAATTAAATAATTATGTTGCTGCAACAAGACAACCACCTGTGCTAATAATTGGTATTCTTGGCGCTTATCTTCAACCAACGCGGTTAGCAAATCTGCCTCGAAGGCAATCGCCCAATAAGGTCGGCGCACCAAAATAGCCATCAATTTAAAGGGCAAGGATTTAATTTGGGTTGACGGTGTTAGCGCTTTAGTGGGCTGTTTGTTATTTTGATTGGTCGCAAACCCTGACCTAACCCCCATTTCTTTTTCCAAACGCCAAGTGGGCAATCCTAGTTTTTGAGCAAAGGCTTCCGCCAACAAAAACTGATACAAGCCCTGGGCTTTTTGAATGTAAGGCGCGGCTAAAACCACCAATTGATGCCTTGCTTCTGGCGAACCTTTTGGCGCAGACACTTTTGCCGCCAAACCGTCCAATAAAAATTGTGACAAGGGCATAGACTCAGCGATTCTTTTTTGAAACCCATCTACCCCCTCTTTACGAACGGTTGAATCTGGGTCTTCACCTTGCGCTAAAAACAAAAACTTGATTGAACGATTTTCAATCATTTTTGGCAAAGCCAAGTCTAACGCTTTCCAAGCCGCCTTTAAGCCCGCCGCATCGCCATCAAAACAAAAAACAACCTCATTCACTTGGCGAAACAGCATATCTAAATGTTCATTGGTCGTCGCTGTTCCCAAGGTGGCAACCGCATTGCGAATGCCAAACTGCGCCAGCGAAACCACATCCATATAGCCCTCAACCACTAAAATTTGTTCAAAATTTTGGCGGGACTGGCGCATTTCATATAAGCCATACAAAGCATAGCTTTTATGAAAAATAGGCGTTTCGGGTGAATTTAAATATTTGGGCTGCTCATCATCAATTACGCGCCCACCAAAAGCGACCACTCGCCCTCGCCCATCTCGAATCGGAAACATCACTCGTCCACGAAAACGGTCGTAATAACGATTCTCTTTTTGAACCAGCATGCCACACTCAACCAATTGTTGAAGTAACACTGCATCCGCTTTTAGCCCTTTTTCTAATACATCCCAACCATTCGGCGCAAAACCCACTACAAATTCTTTGGCAATCTCTGCCGATAAGCCACGATTTTTTAAATAACTTTTGGCTAACTCGGCTTGCGGATGTACACGCAGTTGTTGGCGATAAAATTTAGCCACGAGATGCATTACATCATAAAGGTCGTGGGTTTTCTTTTGCTGCTCTTTTTGCTTGGGTGTCAACTGCTCGCGTGGAACTTGCAAGCCATTCATTTGTGCTAAAGTTTCTACTGCCTCAACAAAACTTAAGCCGTCATACTCCATCAAAAACTTCAGCGAGTCGCCACTCGCACCGCAGCCAAAGCAATGATAAAACTGCTTTTGTGGATTGACATTAAATGAGGGCGTCTTTTCACTGTGAAATGGACAGCAGGCTTTATAGGTTCCACCGGCCTTTTTTAAAGGCACTCGCTGATTAATGACCTGTACGATGTCCGCACGCGCCAATAAATCTTCTATAAAAGACTTGGGAATACTCCCAGAATGTTGCATGACCTCACTCCACAAAACGAAATGACAGTGCGAATGCACCCCCATAAACGCAAAAAACCCATCAATTTAAAAACTGATGGGCTTCTCGATTTTAAATGGTCTTACTAAATGAGTTAAACAATGAACTTGCCAATGTTTTTGCCTAGGCATTGTTTGCTAAGAGCGTGCTCCAAGCAAAGGCTTCTCATTAAAAAGCTTTTAGCCAAGTTTAGCTTTAATTAACTTACTGACTTCACTCATATCAGCACGCCCTTGCATTTGGGGTTTTAAAATCGCCATGACTTTGCCCATTTCTTGCATAGTGGCCGCACCTGACTCAGCAACAGCAACTTCAATCATTTGCTGAATTTCATCTGTTGTCAAAGCCTGAGGCAAAAACTCTTGAATAACCGTCATCTCAAAAGCTTCCACTTCAGCCAGCTCTGGACGACCTGCTTCAATATATTGCTTTTCAGATTCACGGCGTTGTTTAAGCATTTTATCGAGAATCGGCAGAATTTCTGCATCTTCTTCGATTGTGATTTGATTATCGATTTCAACCTGCTTAATGGCCGCTTGAATCGTTCTAATCACCAACAAACGCTCTTTTTGCTTAGCTTTCATCGCCTCTTTCATGGCAGCTGAAAGCGTTGCTTTTAACTCACAAGACATTTAAATAACCTTAAAAATTAATATAAACGAGTTGTGCGACGGTTGTCACGAGACAAACGCTTAGCTAAACGCTTAACAGCGGCAGCTTTCATACGCTTTTTAACCCAAGTAGGTTTTTCATAGAATTCGCGCTTGCGAGTTTCTGTTAAAACGCCTGCTTTTTCACAAGCACGCTTAAAACGACGCAAAGCTACGTCAAATGGTTCGGTATCTCTTAATTTTACGCTTGGCATGAGGATTCTCTTTTATAAATCTGATAATACGATTAACTAAAAGTGTTTTAGAAAATCGGAAAACGACAATTATAAACCTTAGACTAATTTGATTGCAAACAAATCTTCGGACAATTTCATATATTTTGTTAAAATTCAGTCCATTGAAGCAACCAAATCAGCAAGGAATTTCGCAATGCAAACCACAAAACCCCCTCAAATCACTTTGGGCATTGAAAGTTCTTGCGACGAAACCGGCATAGCCATTTACCACAGCGAGCAGGGTTTATTGGCGCATCAACTTTATAGCCAAGTTGAATTACATGCCGAATATGGTGGCGTGGTTCCAGAGCTAGCATCGCGCGACCACATCTTACGAGTTTTGCCCCTCATTGAAGCCTGCTTAGAAGAAGCTCAGTTGGGCGCACAAAAAATAACCGGCATTGCCTATACTGCAGGCCCAGGATTAATGGGTGCTCTATTAACTGGCGCGGCGGTTGCCCGCAGCTTGGCTTTTGCTTGGCAAGTACCCGCTGTTGGCGTACACCACATGGAAGGTCATTTACTGGCACCGATGTTAGAACAAACGCAACCAAGCTTTCCGTTTATTTGTTTGCTCGTTTCTGGTGGCCACACCATGATAATTCGAGTGGATGGCATAGGGCGTTATCGCTTATTGGGCGATACTTTGGATGATGCTGCCGGCGAAGCTTTTGATAAAACAGCAAAAATGATGAATCTGGGTTATCCGGGTGGCCCGATTGTTTCTAACTTAGCTTTGCAAGGCAATACAGATCGCTATAAATTTCCACGCCCTATGGTTGACCGTCCGGGCTTAGACATGAGCTTTAGCGGTTTAAAAACCTTTGCACTCAATACTTGGCACGCCGCCCAAAAAACCGATGCGCCACAAGACTTGCCTCAAACCCAAGCTGATATTTGCCGTGCTTTTGAGCTAGCGGTTGCAGAAACCCTTACCATAAAATGTAAAAGAGCTTTGGAACAAGAAGGCTTAAATCGATTAGTGGTGGCAGGAGGCGTGAGTGCAAACCGAGAAATTCGTGCGCAATTAGATGCCTTAATGGCAAAACGCAAGGGAGAAACTTTTTACCCACGCTTAGAGTTTTGCACAGACAATGGCGCGATGATTGCCTACGCCGGCGCTCAACGCCTGGCTGCAGGTCAACATAATGGTTTAGATTTCTCTTGCCAACCCCGTTGGGCTTTGGAAGATTTAGAGGCAATCTAAAAGGCTTTCCCTGTAACCATTTACAGGGTTATTGCAAGCTAAATTTAACCAGGCCTGGTTGAAATTTGCTCAAAAAACGCCTAATTTTAAGACTTTTTAATCAAGTCTTCTTCACCCCGAATCAAGCGTTGAATATTGGATTTGTGGCGCCAAAACAAAATCACTGTCATGACAGCGGTCAAAACCACCCAAGATATTTCACCCGATAAAAAGTAGATATAAATCGGCGCCAAGGCAGTCGCAATGAGTGCGGACAAAGATGAAACTTTTAACACCTTAGCCACAAACAACCAAGTGCCACCCACCGCCAAGCCAATCGGCAAAGACAAGCCAAACATCACGCCCAACATGGTTGCAACACCTTTGCCGCCTTTAAACTGAAAAAATATTGGATATAAATGCCCGATAAACGCTGCAAAACCAATCAAAATTACCATCTCAGGCGCAAACCCCATTTGTTGCGCAACCACCACCGGCAAAACCCCCTTAAGCATATCACCCACTAAAGTAATCGCTGCCGGTTTATTACCATACAGGCGTTTAACATTGGTAGCACCAGGATTGCCAGAGCCGCCTACTCTTGGGTCTTCTAATCCCATCAGTTTACAAACCACGATAGCGGATGAAATCGAGC
Organism: Thiosulfativibrio zosterae; assembly: GCF_011398155.1. Classification (NCBI taxonomy): domain Bacteria; kingdom Pseudomonadati; phylum Pseudomonadota; class Gammaproteobacteria; order Thiotrichales; family Piscirickettsiaceae; genus Thiosulfativibrio; species Thiosulfativibrio zosterae. The sequence continues at coordinate 668,682 of NZ_AP021888.1, read as the reverse complement.
CTAATAAATAAGCTAAGGCAACGCCGCCCCATTCAATCAACATGTTTTTACTCCAAGATTGGTAAATTTTTCGGTCATTTTACTGGATTTTGATATATTGATGAGCCTTTATATTGATTTGAGAACAGGCCATGCCAACGGAACTAGATACGATTTTTGTCCACAACCTAAGAGTTGATGCTGTGATTGGCGTTTATGACTGGGAAAAGGAATTCAAACAACCGCTTTTTTTTGATATTGAAATGCTCACCGATATTCAAGCATCTGCAGCCACGGATGACATTCATTTAACGGTGAGTTACAAAGAAGTGAGTGACGATGTGATTGAATGGGTAGAAGCCCATCAGTTTGAACTGCTCGAAACACTGGCGGAACAACTTAGCCAATTGTTACTGGCAAAATATCTTGGGATTGAACAAATCACCTTAACCGTTAAAAAACCTCAAGCTGTTCGCCAAGCAGAAACGGTTGGCCTAAAAATTACACGCCGACGCGTTTAATTATTTTTGCTATCTAACTTGTTCTTGCATGGCGCGCTGTTCTTGAGCCGCTTTTTTAATATAGGGCACAATTTGCTCCATATAAATACACGCTTGATGCACGGTTATTTGTTTAAATTCTTGGTAATCGATTTCAAATTGGCGGCGGTTTTGTTTAGACAAGTTGCGCAATACTTTTTGATAAAAGCTATCCGTTCCTGACAAACGCACCAGCGTCACCAATTGTTCGGGTAGCAGTTGCACCGCAAACTTTTGGATAATACGATCATCGACTGCGCGCATTTTGGATGCCAAGACTTTATAGGCATTGAGTTTCTTTTGTAAGATTTCAGTTTCTGCGGTAGCGGATTCGCTTAGGCGTTGATCAATCACCTGATAGAGCGCTTTTACCACCTCATTACTCATTTCAATGGTCACGGGACCAAACTCTAAAAGGTTAAGACCTGTTGCATCTTTTTTGGCCAAAATTTCCATGCTAACCTCTTTTTAAATGTATTGCGTATCCGCATTAAATAACTGAATTTGGCCGCGCGCCTCTAAATCAAACAAATGCTCCATGGTATTTTTAATGGCTTGCTTGGCTTTGTCCTCGGTTGGCGTAGGCGCTTTTAATAAGTCGGCAGACAATTGTCTGGCTAAAATACCCCCGACATTCTGCAAAATCATATCTGTAATCTTTTGGTCTTTAATGCACTGCATCAACGCCAGCAAATCTGCGTTTTCAACGGTGCGAACCCACTTTTGCATACCGGCAGCATCCAAACTTTCGAGTTTTTTATGCGCCAATCTGACATAACTGGTTAGGGTAGAATGCGCTTGCCCAGAATCTAAAGCCACCAAATGTTCCAAAGTAATATTGAGCAACTCAACTGAAAAACGGTCAAGTTTAATGCTGGCACAGCCAATTTGCACACTCCACTCATTTTCTTGATGTTTTTTAATGCCTACTTTCATTGTCTATCCAACCTTAAATTCCCTGTTCCCCAGAAAGCCCTGCTGACTTGTTTTACGATTCAAGCAAAATTACGGCCAAGTTGCCGGGAAAAAACTCGATATTGAGCAAGTCTATACTATAATGTGAAGCAACTCAAACAGACAAAACCCCTAAACCTTGGCTATTCGAGCCAGACTAAGCAGACCCAACCATGAATCCTAAGATTAAATCAGCCCCTACCCTGCCAGAACCTGATGACCAAGCCAAAGCACACAGTGCCGAGTTAACCCAGCGAATTGCCAAGCAACTCAAACGCCAGCAAGAACTCAGCTTTGCGCAATTTATGGAAATGGCGCTTTACACCCCCAACCTAGGCTATTACGCCAATGGACTGCCCAAAATTGGTCGCCAAGGGGATTTCATTACTGCGCCAGAAGTATCGCCCATTTTTTCGCGCTGCATGGCCAGACAAGCCGAACAAGCGCTCAAACAACTCGAGACCCCAAATTTGGTTGAATTTGGCGCAGGCCGTGGCGTTATGGCCAGAGATATTTTATTGGAGTTGCAAGATTTCCCGCTAAACCACTACTACATTATTGAGCTCAGCGCCCATTTGCGAGAGATTCAAAAACAAACCCTCAGCCTACTACCCTTAGACTTATTCAACAAAGTGGTTTGGCTCGACCAGCTGCCTACTCACCCCATTGAAGCGGTGGTGTTGGCAAACGAAGTCTTAGATGCCATGCCGGTTGAACGCCTCAAATTAGAAGCCGACCAGGCGTTAATTGCCCAGGTCATTTTTGATGACACCGCCCAAAAATTTGATTGGCACTATGTGCCCATTACCGAGCGCAAATTGCAAAAATTTACCAATGCCTTGCTCAAAAACATTGGCACTCCGCCGCCTAAAGGCTATAAAACAGAAATCAATTTAAACATCAAACCTTGGCTAGCATCGCTCAGCGGTTTTATTGCCAAAGGCTTGGTGTTACTGGTGGATTATGGGTATAGCCGAGCTGAATATTATCAACCCGCGCGCAGCATGGGCACTTTGCGCTGTCACTACCAACATTTGGCGCACAGCAATCCATTTTTTTACCCAGGCCTGCAAGACATTACCGCTCATGTCGATTTTACTGAAGTGGCGGAATCCAGTTTTGACGCGGGGTTTAAAGTGGCCGGCTATACCACTCAAGCGCATTTTTTAATGGGCAGCGGTCTGCTTGAAATGTCGTTTGCGCCTGATGCGCCAGTGACCGAACAAATTCACATTGCCCAACAAATCAAAACCCTCACCTTGCCCGACGAAATGGGCGAAAACTTTAAAGTGATTGCCCTCACCAAGCAGCTAGATTTGAGCTTGATGGGCTTTCAATTACGCGATTTAAGACACTTACTGTAACAAGGAAACTTTATGGATATTTTTCAAGCCGCTATTTTAGGTATTATTGAAGGGCTGACCGAATTTTTACCCATCTCTTCAACGGGGCATTTAATTATTGTCAGTGACTGGTTAGGGTTGGCGCAAACCGAACAAAATAAGTCGTTTGAAGTCATTATTCAAGTTGCCGCCATTTTGGCAATTTTTTCGCATTACAAAGAAAAGTTTAGCCTTGAACACTTTAAATTGTGGGTCAATGTTGCCATTGCGTTTGTGCCCATTGGCTTAATTGGATTTTTATTCCACCACCAAATTAAAGAACTCTTCACACTGGCCACCGTGGCTTGGATGTTCATCATCGGCGGGGTGATTTTCTTAATCATGGAAAAACTCTATAACGAAGGCACACATCGCACACGCAACATAGAAGACCTAAGCCTTAGCCAAGCATTTTGGATTGGCATCGCCCAAATGGCAGCGTTAATTCCGGGCACCAGTCGTGCCGGAGCATCGATTGTTGGGGGCGTCATGGTGGGACTAGATCGCAAAACTTCTGCCGAATTTTCATTTTTACTCGCCCTGCCCGTGCTTGCGGCGGCTTCTGGACTGGACCTGCTGAAAAACTACTCAGAATTTGCCAACACTTCTTGGATGCCACTTTTGGTTGGCTTTGCGATGGCTTATATTGTTGCTTATCTCACCATGACGATTTTCTTAAAATTTTTAGACAAGTTCACCTTTAACGCCTTTGGCATTTACCGCATCGTGTTTGGTATTGTGCTATTGATTTGGTTTGTGTAAACGCCATGAACTTTTACAGCGCCGCCCAAAGCCGAGCCCTTGACCAACTTGCCATAGACCAAGGCACGGCAGGATTACTGCTGATGAAGCGCGCTGCTTTTTTTGCGTTTGAATGCCTAGAAAAGCAATGGCCCAAAGCGCGCAAGATTGGCATAGTTACAGGCGCAGGCAATAATGGTGGTGACGGATTTGCGCTGGCGCAAATTTTGGTTTTGGCGGGGTTTGAAGTGGATATTTTAATGACCGCTGCTCCCGAAACACTCAAAGGCGATGCCCTCACCTGCTATCAAGAAGTCTTAGCATTGGGTTATCAGCCACAAGCCTTTGCCGCCGCCAATCTCGCCAATGCCGATCTGCTGGTCGATGCCATTTTGGGTACAGGCTTAAATAAAGTGGTCACAGGGTTTTACGCTGACATCATCGAGCAGATGAATGCCAGCCAAATCCCCATTTTGGCGTTAGATGTGCCCAGCGGATTACAGGCAGATAGCGGTGCAGTATTGGGCATAGCCATTCAAGCGCAACTGACCTGTTGTTTTATCAGCCGCAAACTGGGGCTCTATAGTTTTCAAGGACCAGAACAGGCCGGTAAAATTCAATTTAGCCGTCTTTTTTTAGCGGACGAACTTTATGAGTCTTTTAAACCCATCGCTCAAAACCATCCCTTAAAACATTGGCTAAATACCCTGCCAAAATTTAAGCCCAGCAGCCATAAAGGCTCCAGAGGCACTTGTTGCTTGATTGGTGGCAATCACACGATGATGGGCGCAATTCAACTTGCCGGTTTGGCCTGTTTAAAATCTGGGGCAGGCCTGGTTAAAATTGTCACTCAAACTGAGCATTGTTTGCCAATTACCCAAGCCTTACCCGAACTCATGGCTTATGAAAGCAGCCATCTCAAATCGATATTACTCTCCAGTCGCGCGCTGGCGATTGGCCCCGGCTTGGGGCAAGATGCCTGGGCGATGGATTGCTTGCAACGCATTCTACCCTTGCCGCATCCAAAGGTGATTGATGCGGATGCACTGAATTTATTGGCAAATCAACAAGTCGATATTAGCTTAGCCAAGCGCAACTGGATACTCACGCCTCACCCTGCTGAAGCCGCAAGACTGCTTGCCATTACCACCGAACAGGTGCAACAAGACCGAGTCGCTGCCATTATAAAATTGCACTCAATTTATGGCGGCGTGGTGGTTTTAAAAGGCAATGGCACGTTGATTTTTGATGGTGAACACCTAGAAATTTGCACGGCGGGTAACGCGGGCATGGCGATGGGTGGCATGGGCGATGTGTTGAGCGGTGCACTGGTCAGTTTATTAGGACAAGGCATGCCATTATTTGAAGCAGCTTGCTTGGGTGTGGCATTACACGCCCAAGCCGGTGATGTGCTGGCCAATCAAATGGGCCAAGCTGGGGTCACGCCGTCAGATTTAGCCAACACCCTGAGCCAACTGCTCAGTTATGCTGGCTAAATGATATAATTTAGCCAGTTTAACTGCGGTGTATTTACTGAGGCATAAAAGCTTTGAGTTGATTTAAGCGCTCGAACAACTGTTCTTGCGTGTCGGCAATCAGATTAATATGCCCCAACTTACGGCCTTTGCGCTCAGCCTTATCATACAAATGTAAAAACACACCCGGCATTTTCAAAACTTCTTCAACAGGGCCAGTTTCACCAATAATATTCACCATCGCCGCCAAAGGTTGGCGTGGCGTGGTGTCGCCCAAGGGCATGCCGGTAATGGCGCGCACATGGTTTTCAAACTGGTCTGTCATGGCGCCTTCAATCGTCCAATGCCCCGAATTATGCACGCGTGGAGCCATTTCATTAGCCACTAAACCATTTGACGTTTCAAACAGTTCTAAAGTCAACACCCCCACATGATCCAAGGCATCTAGCAGGTTTTGCATATAGGTTTCGGCTTGCTGTTGAATCTCTGGTTTAATGTCTCTGGCAGGCGCAATGGTATAGCGCAAAATGCCTTCGTGATGTACATTTTGCACCAGCGGATAATACACATGCTCGTTATGGGCATTACGCACCGCCACCAAAGACAACTCGCGTTTAAAGTTCACAAACCCTTCTAAAATCAACTCTCGACCGCCAATTTCTGACCAGGCCTGGTTAATTTGATCGGCATTTTTAAGCACAAACTGCCCTTTGCCGTCATAACCTTCGGTGGTGGTTTTGAGCACGGCAGGCAAACCAATATGCTCAACCGCTTGCTGTAAACTTTCAAGTGAATCAACAATTTCATAAGGCGCACAGGGAATGTTCAATTCGTCAAACAACCCTTTTTCGCGCCCGCGATGTTGCGTCACATATAAAGATTTTTCACCTGGATAAACGGGGATGGTTTTAGAAATTTCACGCACCAATTCAACTGAGGTATTTTCGCTTTCATAGGTCATGACATCGGCAAACTCAACCAGCGTCTTGAGCGAATCCACTTCATCTGTTTGGGTAAACATGTGCCCCAACAACGCAGACGGCTCATCATGACTGATGCCATAAAAGCCAAATTTTTGACCGAGTGGATAACCAGCAATCGCCAACATACGGCCGAGTTGACCTGCACCTAACACACCCACTTTTTTCGAGATTGGGGTCATAACAACTTTCTCCAAAACAAAAATGCCTCACAAAGGAGGCATTTTACACTAGCTAATCGGTATCCGACGGGTGATTTAAACGCGCGGATCGGGATTTTCCATCACAAACTGGGTTTGATCTTCACGGAACTTGCGAATCGCTGCGCGAATTTTTGGGCGCGAATTACTGACAATTTGCGCCGCCAAAATACCCGCATTTTTCGCCCCGGCTTCACCAATTGCTAAGGTACCCACCGGAATACCACCCGGCATTTGTACAATAGACAACAAAGAATCTTCGCCACTTAACGCACGCGACTGCACAGGCACACCCAACACTGGCACGAGGGTTTTTGCTGCAACCATGCCTGGCAAATGCGCCGCACCACCAGCGCCGGCAATAATGACCTCAAGTCCACGCGCTTCGGCACTGGCGGCGTATTCAAACATTAAGTCGGGCGTGCGATGCGCAGAAACCACCTGCAACTCGTAGGGCACTTGAAATAATTCAAGCATTTCAACCGCTTTTTCCATGGTTGGCCAATCAGATTTTGACCCCATTATCACGCCAACTAAGGCTTGTTCAGTGGTATGCATGGATGACCCCTAAGCTTTATTCTTAATTAAAAAAGGGATGAATTATACAGAAAAAGTAAAACAAAACAAGCACCTAAGTCATATCCCTTTTACAATGTTCAAACCAAATCAGTCAGCTCGGCTGAATCAAAAATAAAATAGCTATTTCCCCCTGCCGCTTTAGCGCCTTTTTTGGCTTTAGTGGCATAAGACGCCAACATTTGCGTGTGACTGAATTTATTAGGGCGTACCAATAATACGCCTAAAGATAAACTCATCATTGGAAAAAATCGTGCTTCGTGATTACGATCTGTGGCGTGAATACCGCCTTGCAAGCGATCTTGCTCCAAATAAAAAGTGCCTATTCGCTGCTGAAAACCGTGCAAAATATCTTGAGACATTGCCTGGGCTAAATCAATATTTTGCAACACCAAAATAAAGTCATCACCGCCTATGTGCCCTATAAACATATTTTCAAGGGCGATATCTTCTATCGAAACGCTTTCTTTTAAAACTTCTGAAATCATGCGAATCACGCCATCGCCTTGTTCAAAACTGTAATAGTCGTTGTAGGGCTTAAAGTGATCAACATCCACATAAATGACGGCAAACTCTTGATTCTTAGCAAGCAGTTGGCCAATGAAGTTTTGAATGGGCACATTGCCAGGCAAGCCCGATAAGGGATTCGCATACTGGGCGCTTTCCACTTTCAAATCGGTGATTTTTCTTAATAAATCTTTAAATTCACCGCAGCCTAAATAGCAATCATCTTGCGTGACCACAAAGGCATCAGACCGACCCTGTCCACGATAATCGGTAATTAAACGACTCAAGGTCACCAAAGATGTGTTGCAATCAACCACGATGGGCTGCGAATCCATCAGCCTAACAATCGCTTTACGGCCATGCAATTCTTGACCATATTTTCTGGCCCAAACATCCATAAAGTCGCGGCGCCATACCATACCTAAAACCTTGCCCTTACCCACGACCGGGAAAAAATCGGCATCTAACTGCGTTAAAAACATTTCTGCAACTTCAGCGACTGAGGTGTCTGGATTTAAGCGTCGATCAGAAGAAATAACTGAAAACACCGTTTCGAACTTTCCTGACAAGGATTCCTGTCTTTCTATGGGCCACTGATAATCCAGAACATTGCTAATCCGCGGATCAGGTTTTTTGAATAGAAACCCCTGAACAAAATCAACACCCAAAGCTTCAAGCGTGCGCAACTCCAATTCGGTTTCCACACCTTCAGCCACTATTTTGGTTTTTAAGCCGCGCGCCAAAGACACCATGGTTTCCATAAAACGCCTTTTGTCAGCGTCCTTATGAATACCTGTGACGAAATGTCGATCAATCTTGACAAAATCAGGTCGAATTTCAGACCAAATTCTCAAACCATTGTATCCGCTACCCAAATCATCAATCGCCACCTTGTAACCCAATTTTCGGTAGTGATTAATTGCCGTTACAAACACATTAAAATCTTCAACTGGCTGTAATTCGGTTATTTCAATCACGATTCGACTGGGTTCAACGCCTAGCGCATCAAGTGCTGCGAGTGTCAGGCCTTTTTGATGATGACAATTTAAAACGGATTCGACAGATACATTTAAAAATAAATAAGCCTCATCCGCTGCATCAATTTGTTTTGCAAACGACTCTATTGCCATGACTCGAGCCAAGATATCCATTTCATATAAACATCCAAAATCGGCTGCCGTTGCAAACAAGTTAAGCGGGTAAAACAGTGCAGACTTTTGCGGGCCTCGCGTTAAGGCCTCAAAACCACAAACTTTTCGTTTTTTAATGTCAACAATCGGTTGAAAACAACTCCGAATGTGTTGCCCAGTAAACACCGTTAAGAGCTCATTACCTAACGGAGAAGACATTAGGCGAGTGGATAACTGCTCATCCAATGCAATCTTAATTGGGTGATAGTTTACAACTTGTATTTGTGCCATACAGCAACTCCAAAATCCATGACGCACCAAAGCATTCAAACAAAGCCAAAAAAGGGATTTTAAAGCGCCAACACCCGTTGAATGACGATGCTTTTTTGACAGCTTTGTGACAGTCAAGTGACATCCTAAACTGGCTAAAAACCTGCAACCTAAAAAAGCAACCGCTTGACCCTAAAATTGAATGTATGCATAATAACGCCCATGCGCCGATTTGAAATATCAGCTTGCGGGCGCTTAAAAAGTACGGCTAAAGCGAGGAACCTCTATTTTATTCCCGCCTTACTTTCCGTACCTCTCATGAACCAAAACGCTTAAGAGGCATAGAAATGACAAAAACCACAGTATTTACATCTGAATCCGTATCCGAAGGCCATCCAGACAAAATCGCCGACCAAATCTCAGACGCCATGCTAGATGCCATATTGGCGCAAGACCCTAAGGCCCGTGTTGCCTGCGAAACCTTTGTTAAAACCGGCATGGTGTTATTGGGTGGAGAAATCACCACCAATGCATGGGTTGACCAAGAAGAATTGGTTCGCAAGGTGGTCACAGACATAGGTTACAACCACGGTGATCTTGGTTTTGATGGCGCGACTTGTGCGGTTTTGAGCTCGATCGGTAAACAATCCCCAGAAATTGCACAAGGGGTTGATGAATCTAACGAGCACGAACAAGGTGCGGGTGACCAAGGACTGATGTTTGGTTATGCGTCTAATGAAACCGATGTACTCATGCCTGCCCCCATTTTTTACGCACACCGTTTAATGGAAAAACAAGCCGAATTGCGTAAAAACGGCGCCTTGGCTTGGTTGCGTCCAGATGCCAAATCGCAAGTTACTTTGCGTTATGAAAATGGCAAACCTGTGGCGATCGATGCGGTCGTTTTATCAACCCAACACAGCCCAGACGTGTCTAACAAAGACTTGCATGAAGCAGTAATGGAAGAAATCATTAAAACAGTCTTACCTAATGAATGGTTGCATGCCGATACCCAATATCACATCAACCCAACCGGTCGTTTTGTGATTGGTGGCCCAGTGGGCGATGCTGGCTTAACCGGTCGTAAAATTATTGTGGACACTTACGGCGGCATGGCGCGTCATGGTGGTGGTGCTTTCTCGGGTAAAGACCCTTCTAAAGTGGATCGCTCTGCAGCTTATGCGGGTCGTTATGTCGCCAAAAACATTGTGGCCGCTGGCCTAGCAGACAAGTGCGAAATTCAAGTGTCTTATGCGATTGGGGTTGCCAAACCAACGTCTATCAGTATTGAAACCTTTGGCACTGAGAAAGTCGCCGTCACCTTAATTGAAAAATTGGTTGCCGAACATTTTGATTTACGCCCTAAAGGCTTGATTGCCATGTTAGATTTGTATCGCCCAATTTACCAAGCCACTGCCGCTTACGGACACTTTGGCCGTGAATTGCCAGAATTTACTTGGGAACGCACCGACAAAGCAGCCGCTTTAAGAGCCGACGCAGGCTTATAAATTTGCCTAAAAACCCTTAAAAACGCCCTAAAAACAACCAGGCCTGGTTAATTCTGGTTAATTTTAGGTCGTTTTTGGGGGTTTTAAGCCCTTTAACCTTTCTGTATAAAGGTCGTATGTAAGATGAAATCACAACAGCAATATCCGCAAAAAATCAGTTTAGAGTTTTTCCCACCGCGCACCCCTGAAGGCATGGAAAAACTGAAAACCGTCATCCAAGATTTTGGACAGTTTTCCCCCGACTATATGTCGGTGACCTATGGCGCAGGCGGCACAACCCAAGAAAAAACGCTCGATACGGTGCGTTATATTCAATCCGAAACTGCTTACAATGCCGCGCCCCACCTAACTTGTATTGGCGCAACACACGAAAGTGTTTTAGCCTTACTCGACACCTATCAAGCAATCGGTGTGAAACGCATTGTGGCTTTGCGTGGCGATTTGCCCTCGGGCATGATGGATCCGGGTGAGTTTAAATATGCCAGCGATTTGGTGGCTTTTATACGCCAAGAACGTGGCGATGCCTTTCATTTAGAAGTGGCCGCCTATCCAGAAACCCATCCACAAGCGCGCAACTGCGAAGTGGGCATTAAATGGTTTAAACATAAGGTTGAGCAAGGTGCAGATTCGGCGATTACCCAATACTTCTTTAACCTAGACAGCTATTTGCAATTTGTTGATAACTGCGAGAAACATGGCATCGACCTACCGATTGTGCCAGGCATTATGCCCATCACCAACTACGAAAACCTCATTCGTTTTTCACAAGGCTGTGGTGCCGAAGTGCCGCGTTGGTTAAAGTGTCGTTTAGAAAGTTTTGAAGACGACAAAGAAAGCCTGTTGGCGTTTGGTCAAGAAGTGGTGCAAACCCTTGCGCAAAAATTGTTAGATGCCGGCTCACCTGGGTTGCATTTTTACAGCATGAACCAAACCCAACCGACGCTAGACATCGTTAAAAGTTTAACCTTTAAAAACTAAAACCCTACGAGGTGCCTAATGAGAATTCCGCGCTTTTATGTGCCAGCCGACTATCTTGCCGGACAAACCCTGAGCCTATCAAAAGAGCAATCTCATTATGCCCTAACCGTTTTGCGCATGAAACACCAACGCCCTTTAGAAATTTTTAACGGCCAAGGTCAACAAGCGCAAGCCACTCTATTAGTCACCAGTCGGCGAACCGCTGATTTGTTGATTGACACAGTTGCCAGTCCACAAACCGAATCTCCACTGCAAACCATTTTATTGCAAGGCATTTCCAAGGGCGACCGTATGGATTACACCCTGCAAAAAACCGTAGAATTGGGGATTAGCGTTATTCAACCGCTGTTTACCGAACATTGTGATGTCAAACTCGACGACGACAAACTCGACAAAAAACGCCAACAATGGCAAGACATAGTGATCAGTGCGTGCGAGCAGTCTGGGCGCAATGTGGTACCCCAAGTTTTAACCCCCTTAACGCTCACAGATTGGTTAGCGCACAACCCCAATGCCAACGGCCTAGTGCTCAACCCTTATGCATCCAATACCCTCAAAACCTTGCCGCCAACCATGGCACAAACCCCCATTCATTTACTGATTGGCCCAGAAGGTGGCTTAAGTGACGCAGAAGTTCAGCAAGCCACTCAAGCAGGATTAACGCCTGTCAAACTAGGGCCTAGAATTTTGCGTACCGAAACTGCTGGTGTCACGGTATTAGCCATTTTACAAAGCCTGTGGGGTGACTTTTAAAGGCTTCTGGATTATAATTCGAACTAATCGAATTTCTTTTATCTGCCCTTTAAACGCTCTTTTTCGCGCTTAAATCGCTCAATTTAGGTAGGCTTAATGCGCGTTCTTTGTTTGGGTGTTTTCTGTAATCCTTTGAAAATCTCTATAAAACTCATGCTCTTGAGCCTGCTGGTTTTAGGTCTGCTTGCCACCAACGGTCGTGTTTTTGCTGCCGACCCTGTCACGAACACTACTGAAACTTCCCAATCTAAGCCGGTAAAAGGCGCGCCTTTAGAAACGGTTTCTTTACGCTTAAAATGGTTTCACCAATTTCAATTTGCGGGTTATTATGCCGCCTTAGCCAAAGGCTTTTACCGCGATGAAGGGCTAAATGTTGTTATACAACAGCGTGATATTCAGCAAAACAATATTCAAGAAGTCTTAGATGGCAAATTTGAATATGGCATCGCCGACTCGGTTTTATTACTCTACCAAGCACAAAACGCGCATCTTAAAATTGTGGCGCCAATTTTTCAGCACTCTCCGCAAGTCTTCATGACACTCAAATCCAGCGGCATCGAAACACCTTACCAATTAGAGCATGCTGAAGTAGCCTTTTACCAAAAAGACACGGATGGATTCCCATTATTGGCCATGTTCAAAAGTTTAAACATCAAAATCAATTTACAGCGCATGGTCATCAAAGCCGACCCTGAAATGCTACTGCGTAATGAAGCCCAAGCCTATCCTTGTTATTTATCAAATGAGCCTTTTGTGATGCAGCAAAAAGGCGTTGAATACAACATCATCAATCCTATGAATTATGGCATCGACTTTTATGGAGACATGCTGTTTACCAATGGCACAGAAGCCAAAGAACATCCCCAGCGTGTCGAAGCCTTTAAGCGCGCCAGTCTAAAAGGCTGGGAATATGCACTCAGTCATAAACCAGAAATTATTCACCTGTTACAAACCGAATATGGCTCTACCAAATCTTACGAACACCTTATGCATGAAGCCAATGCCTTAGAGGAAGTGATTCGTGCCAACAGCATTCCTTTGGGCACACTGGATAAAGGGCGTTTGGAATTTATCTCGGGATTGTTTCAAAAATATGGTCTTTCTGATAAACCTTTCAATATTGAAGCCGGAATTTTTGAACCCGAAAAAAATGTTCTGACTCTAAACTCCGCTGAGCTGCTTTGGTTAAAGCAATTTCCAGAAGTCTCCACAACGGTTCTAGGTCATTTTGCCCCGATCGCTTCCATTGAAAAGGGCATGCCCCAGGGAATTGGGGTCAGCTATGCTCGCTCTTTAGAACACGCTACAGGGCTAAAATTGCTTTGGCAAAAATCTGCTACCGCCATTTTTTCAGATACTCAAAAACTGCCCGACCTAGTCATGGCATCCAACAGTCATTTCGATTTGAATGACCAGTATCATTTTTCGAAACCCTATTTTGAATCACCCTTGGTGATTGCCACGCAAAATAATGAGCCTTATATCAACGATATCCAGCAACTTAAAAATCAAATCATTGCCGTCATACAGGGTTCAAATGCTGAATCCTTTTTAGCCAAGCAACGGTTTCCTCATCAAATCTTAGTGGTGCAAACCACAGAAGAAGGTTTGCAAGCCATAGCTACCGGCAAGGCTAAAGCACTGATTGATGCCGCTGCCAGCATTGGACATGCCATTAAAAAATTGGGACTCAATCAACTACAAATCTCAGGCGATACTCAACAGAAAGAGATTTATCAATTTGCCGTGAATAAAAACAACCCGCAACTACTATCGGTTGTAAATAAGTTCATCAATAGCCTGACCGAAGCGGATCATCAAAGACTCCAAACCCCTTGGCTAAAGGTGGAATACTATCAAAAAATCAGCGGTGAACTCTTAGCCAAAATGGGTATTCCGCTTGCCATTATCTTGATTTTAATTTTGCGGTATAACCGCAAGCTGCAAACCCTTAACGCTGAACTGAACCGTTCAGTGAGTGAATTAAATGACACACAAAAAGCACTGCAAGAAACCAATGAGAAGTTATCTAAACTCTCTATTACCGATGCTTTAACCCAGGTTTATAACCGCACCTACATTGACCAGCGTTTAACGGAAGAGTTCGCCCTTTATCAACGCCACCAGCAACCCTTGTCATTGTTGATGATTGATTTGGACTTCTTTAAATCGGTCAATGATATTTTTGGGCATTTAGCGGGTGACCAAGTTTTGATTAAAATGGCCGAATGGTGTCAATCACAATGCCGCACTGACGATTTATTTGCCCGCTGGGGCGGCGAGGAATTTATGGTTTTATGCCGCAATAGCGACTTAGCCTCTGCAGAAGCGCTGGCTAATCGAATTTGCAAAGGCGCAACTCATGTAGCCTTACCGCATCATTTACAACAGTCACTCAGTATTGGCGTTACCCAAATTCAACCGCAAGAAAACATCGAGACATTCATTAGCCGAGCCGACCAAGCACTCTATTTGGCTAAAAACCAAGGTAGAAATCAGGTGATCAGCCTTTAAAAAGCCGACAAAGCCTTAGATTCCTGACTGAATACCTCGGTTTTTAACGCTAAGAGTCGTTATAATATTTCATTTGGTTAAAGCATTGTCGCCAAACCCATTCATAAATCCCTAATTGTTCCAGACGAAGGTTGTCTATTATGTCATCCACCAATCAAGTTCCGCATTTACAAACCGCCCTTACTGGGCCGCTCAAAGAACTCGAGCGCCACTTTCTTGAAAACCAAGCGGAAATAGAATCTTGGTTTCGTAAACAATTCAAAGAAACGCCCGCGCCCTTTTATGCATCGGTGGATTTACGAAATGCTGGCTACAAATTGGCGCCCGTGGACACCAACCTTTTTCCTGCTGGATTCAACAATCTGCACTCAGACTTGCGTCCTTTAGCGGTACAGGCTGCCCAAAATGCCGTAACGCAAGCCTGCCCAATTGCCGATGGCGTGCTAATCATCCCTGAGAATCACACCCGCAACCTGTTCTATCTTGAAAATGTCACCATCCTGCAAGAAATTTTATTGGCAGCCGGTTACGAAGTGCGTGTGGGCAGCCTCAATCCAGACGTTACGCAAAAAACTGAACTGGAACTCCCCTCTGGTAAAAAGCTATTGTTAGAACCACTGATTCGTCAGGAAAACCAAGTGGGTGTTGAAGGGTTTTTCCCGTGCGCAGTCTTGCTGAACAATGACTTGTCTGGCGGGCGCCCTGCCATTTTAGAGAACCTCAATCAAACCCTATTACCACCGTTAGATTTAGGTTGGGCAAACCGCTACAAGACTCACCATTTCACGCATTACGCCAAAATTTGTACCGAGTTCGGCAAAATTATCGACTTAGACCCTTGGATTATTAATCCACTGTCGATCTCTCGTGGCCCCATTAATTTCAAAGAACACACCGGCCTAGAATCCCTTGCAGAAGCGGTTAACCTGGTGCTCAAAACCACTCAAACGGTCTATGATGAAAAGGGCATCGCTTGCAAACCCTTTGCCATCGTCAAATCAGACAGCGGAACCTATGGCATGGCGATTATGTCGGTTAATAGTCCAGAAGATGTACTCAGCCTTAATCACAAACAACGCAATAAAATGTCATCTGTTAAAGAAGGCTTATCGGTTGAACAAATGTTGGTACAAGAAGGTGTTTACACCTATGAAACGGTGGATGGTGCTGTCGCAGAACCGGTGGTTTATATGATTCACAATCAAGTGGTGGGTGGTTTTTATCGCATTCACACGGGCAAAACAGCAACCGACAACCTGAACTCGCCCGGCATGCACTTTGAGCCTTTATCATTTGAAACCTCTTGCGTATTGCCTGACCAGACTCAAGACCCAGATGCCAGCCCCAACCGTTTTTACGCTTATGGCGTGGTGGCGCGTTTAGCCTTATTGGCCGCAGCGCGCGAAATTGATGACGCCAAAAAGCGTCAAGCAGCCAAAGCAGCTTCACAAACCAGCAATTAGGAGCGCACATGTCCCTACTCAAAGTCGGCATCGTGATGGACCCCATCGAGCACATCAAGCCACACAAAGACAGTTCGTTTGCCATGTTGCTCGAAGCACAACGCCGCGGACACACCCTGTTTTATATGCAGCCAGAAGACCTGTTTCTTAAAAATGGTCACCCTTTTGCCAGCACCAGTTTATTAAAAGTGTGGGACAGACCCAAAACCGAGCAATACTATGGTTTTGGTGCGTCACAAATAACCGACTTAACCGAATTAGACATTATTTTAATTCGCCAAGACCCGCCCTTTAATACCGACTATTTATATTCTACCCATCTGCTTGAACTGGCCGAAGCGCAAGGTGTGCTGGTGGTCAATAAACCGCAAAGCCTAAGGGATGCTAATGAAAAACTCTTTGCGGCCTGGTTTCCAGAATGCACACCGCCCACCTTGGTTTCAGCCAATGCCACCCAAATTAAAACTTTTATTACCGATCACCAAGACACCATTCTAAAACCGCTAGATGCCATGGGTGGCGCATTCATTTTTAGAGTGCGACAAGGTGACCCCAACACCAATGTCATTATTGAAACCATGACAGATCATGGCAAACATCACATCATGGCACAAAAATATCTTCCCGAAATCAAGCAAGGCGACAAACGCATTTTGTTGATTAACGGAGAACCGATTGATTTCACCCTAGCGCGTATTCCCGCCGAAGGCGAAACGCGCGGCAATATTGCCGCCGGCGGAACGGGGGTTGGCATGCCCATCACCGAACGCGAACGCTGGCTCTGCCAACAAATCGCCCCCAAACTACAAGCCAAAGGCCTGCACTTTGTCGGGCTAGATGTCATCGGCGACTACATTACCGAAATCAATGTCACCAGCCCAACTTGCATCAGAGAACTCGACACTCAATTCCAGCTCAATATCGCTGGCACCTTGTTCGACCACCTAGAATCGCTGATTGCACAAGGCTAAAAAGCAAAAAGCCACCTAAAACTAACCAGGCCTGGTTAGTTTTAGGTGGCTTAAATCAGAATTTTAAGCTTCTTATGCCGTGCGGTCAGTGACTTGCACTAAATGATAGCCAAATTGCGTTTTAACAGGGCCTTCCACAGACCCAATTTCTGCCGAAAAGCAAACTTTATCAAATTCTGGCACCATCATGCCCGGGCCAAATTGTCCAAGATCACCCCCAGAACGGCCAGATGGACAGTTTGAATGGGCTTTGGCGATATCACCAAAATCCGCACCCGCTTCAATCTGTGCTTTTAAATCCAAACATTGTTCTTCAGTGTCGACCAAAATGTGTCTTGCAGTCGCTAATGCCATGCTTTGTTCCTTCTTTTCATTAAATTCGACATTATTTTATCTGAAAGTGACATTTATTGGCACTATAATACGCTTTATGACAAATACCCCTAAACCCTATGCGCAAATTCCGATGCAAGCCGTCGGCCCCTTTAAACTCATTGGCGATGTTGAAACCGATGATTTGATGGTGCCTATGGCTACCTACGAAACCCCTCTTTGGCCTTCAGTGGCGCGCGGCGCGCGAGTCACTGCCCATGCCGGCGGTATTCGAGTCACAGTCATTGATGAGCGTATGACCCGCTCTATTTTATTAGAAGCGCCTCATGCCGGTATTGCACGCCAAAGGTTGCAACAAATACAATCGCGTCACGCCGATTTACAGGCAGTGGTGTCGTCCTCCAGCCGTTTTGCGCAACTGATTGATACCCACTTTCAAGTGATTGGTAATCTTATTTATTTGCGCCTAGAGTTTAAAACAGGCGATGCATCTGGCCACAATATGGCAACCAATGCGGCAGATAAGTTGATACCATTTTTATTGGGGCAATATCCTGACTTAAGTTATGTGTCGATTTCAGCGAATTATTGTACTGACAAAAAAGTATCCGCGGTGAATGGCATTTTGGGGCGCGGCAAATATGTGGTGTGTGAAACTACCATTCCGCGCAAACTCTGTGTGCGTTTTTTAAAAACCACCCCCGAAGCGATTGTGGATTTACACATTAAAAAAGATTTGATTGGGAGCATCGTGTCAGGTGGTTTACGCACCGCAAATGCGCATGTTGCGAATATGTTACTGGCTTTTTATTTGGCAACAGGGCAGGATGCTGCCAATATCGTTGAAGGTTCACAAGCCATAAACCATATCGAAACCACGCCAGATGGCGATTTATACTTCTCGACCACTCTGCCCAACTTAATTGTCGGTACGGTGGGCAATGGCAAGGGACTCGATTTTGTATTAGAAAACTTAGAAGGCTTAGGTTGCACAGCGCAGGATGTAGAACCCGGCAGCAATGCACGCCGCCTGGCTTGTATTGCCGGAGCAACTGCCTTGTGTGGTGAACTATCTTTATTGGCGGCGCAAACCAATCCCGGCGAATTGATGCAAGCCCATCTTAAGCTTGAACGCCAAGCGGCTAATGTGCCAACTGAAAGCCATGACTGATCAAAGCATCACGCAACGCAAACAAGATCACATTCTGGCTTTGCAAACAGACGAGCAAATTGAACGCCAGCAAAGCGGATTTGACACCATTCAACTGAGCCATCGCGGCTTACCCGAACTCGACTTTGCTGAGGTCAGCACCCAAACCTCTTTTTTAAACACTCTACTCAATTGTCCTTTGCTGATTTCATCCATGACCGGCGGTGCTGCTGACAATCTCGTGAAGATGAATATTCACTTGGCTGAAGCCGCAGAGTCTGCCAAAGTTGCTTTGGCGGTCGGGTCACAGCGCGCCATGATTTTGGATGCTAAGGCACAAAAAAGTTTTCAACTGCGAGATTATGCGCCCAATATTCCACTGATTGCCAATATTGGAGCGGTGCAACTCAATTATGGTTTTGGGATTGATGAAGCGCGTAAAGCCGTTGATATTTTGCAAGCCAACGCCCTGTATTTACACCTAAACCCTTTGCAAGAAGTGATTCAGCCAGAGGGCGACACCAATTTTGCCAAGCTGGCCGATAAAATCGAAGCCCTTGCCAAGCAACTGGAAGTGCCGATTATTTTAAAAGAAGTGGGCTGTGGACTCTCGTCAAAAGACATTATTTTAGGTATCAATGCTGGCATAAGATGGTTTGATTTAGCAGGTCGTGGCGGTACTTCTTGGAGTCGGATTGAAGCGCATCGCGCACAAAATGATCAACAAAAGCAGTTGGGCATCCGTTTTCAAGACTGGGGCTTAACCACCCCACAAGCCTTGCAAATGGCGCAACCTTTTCAAAACCAAGCAAATTTTATTGCCAGTGGCGGCATTCGCAATGGCATTGACATGGTCAAATCAGTTATAATGGGCGGCCAAATTTGTGGCATTGCGGCCCCTTTTTTAGAAGCTGCGCTGGATTCGAGCGAGGCTGTGGTAGAAACAATTGCGCGTTATCAGCATGAATTTAAGGTGGCCCAATTTTTATTAGGCGCGCCGACCGTTAAAGATTTATTTTTAAATGATACTTTGTTGCTCAAATCTTAAGAGCCGCTTGGGTATAAAATCAAAATGCAACGGGGCTTTTGAGCAAGTTAGCCTCCCTAAAACATAAAGAATATAAATGAAAGTAGGCATTGATTTAATTCACTTCGCAACCTCAGATTATTTTTTGGGTTTAGATACCTTTGCTTCGCAAAAAAATATTGATGTCGAAAAATTTACCATAGGTATTGGGCAAGAAAAAATGTCCATTGCGCCGCCTGATGAAGATGTGGTGACCCTTGCGGCTAAAGCAGCAAAAGCCATTTTAGACCAAGTAGATCCGCAAAAAATCACTGCGGTTTTATTTGCGACGGAATCTGGGGTTGATCAATCTAAGTCTGCGGGCGCTTTTTTGCACGGCTTACTCAACTTACCTAAGCGATGCCGTGTCATTGAACTCAAACATGCTTGTTATGCTGGCGCGGCGGCACTCCAAATGGCAACTGCCTTAGTCAAATCCAATGTTAAAGAAAAGATTCTCGTCATAGCGGCAGACATCGCAAAATACGATGTCGACTCTTCGGGTGAAGCAACGCAAGGCTGTGGCGCTGTGGCCATGCTGGTGAAAGATTCCCCTAGAATCCTGGCGTTAGAGTCTGGCTCAGGCTACTACACCGATGATGTGATGGACTTTTGGCGTCCAAATCACCGTGAAACCGCACTGGTGGATGGCAAATACTCCACCATGGTTTACCTCAATAGCCTCAAACATGCTTGGACACACTTTAACGAAGAAACTGGCCGCACCTTTCAAGACATTGATTATTTTTGCTACCACATCCCCTTCACTAAAATGGCGGAAAAGGCGCATAAAACCCTCATTAAAAAGACCAAATCTGAGGTTTCAGACGCGCAGTTTGAAGAACAGCTCTCTTATGGACAAAGTTACAATCGAATCGTTGGCAACAGTTACAGTGCCTCGTTATTTATTGGATTTTGTTCTTTACTGGATTTTGCAAAACAAAATTTAGTCAACAAACGCGTGAGTTTTTTCAGCTATGGCTCTGGCTGTGTGGCAGAGTTTTTCAGTGGCGTCATTCAACCTGAATACCAAAGCGTTTTGATGACTGCCTCTCACCAACAGCAAATTTTGCAACGCCAAGCACTGAGCTATGCCGAATATCTTAACTTCTACCATGGCTCCGACCTCAGTCAAGAGAACTGTATTTTGCCAGAACACAATCGTGGCAGTTTCCGTTTAGCTGCGATTGAAGAACACAAACGCATTTACATTGCGCGTTGATTCGCCGCTATGAGTCGATAATGAAAACGCTCTGCCAAGCCCCTGCCAAAATTCTCTTGTCAGGCGAGCATGCAGTTGTTTATGGCTCTCCTGGTCTGTCAATGGCGGTAAACTTAATGACTCTTTGCCAAGTCAGTTTCTGCCCGCAAGACCCACCTTTTATTGAAATAGAATTGGTTGACTACCAACAAAAGCATGCCTTTCCCTTTCCTCTATGGAAAAAATTAGCTATCAATATCGAAAGCCGTTTTCACCTTTACCAGCAAGAAGTCGGTAGCATCAATACCGTGTTGCAACATCCTATTGATTTGATTTTGGTCATTATGGATCACTTCCATCATGCTTATCGTTTAAAGCAAGGTCATTGGTCGATTAAGATTCAATCTCACCCCTATCCCAGCCGTGGACTTGGCAGCTCTGCGGCAGTGATTTTAAGTCTACTGAAAAGTCTGGTGACCCATCAAAGTTTAAACATTTCCAATACAGACTTGTTAGCGCTGGCTAAAACGATTGAGTCGCGCCAACATGGGCGCTCTAGCGGCATAGACCCTACGAGTATCCTGCATGGCGGTTTGTTGCGTTTTCAACATCACCGCCCTGTTTTACCCTTAGAAACACACGGATTTAAAGGCTGGCTGATAGATACCGGCGTTGCGCACACATCGACCGGTCAGGCAGTTGAAGCGGTTGCCAAAAAATTTAAACACAACCACCCTATCTGGCAAAAATTTACCGATGTCACCAATAGAATTCAAACAGCCTGCGAAACCGAAAATGGCGAAGCTCTTCGCAAGAGCATTGCGGAAAATCATACATTGCTCTGTGAGATTGGCGTTATTCCCCAAAAGGTCATCAACTTTATCGCACAACTGAATAAACTACCTTGCACCTCAGCCAAAGTCTGTGGCGCAGGTGCCGTTGCGGGCCAAGCGGCGGGCATGGTTTTGTGCATTTCACCACAAGCGCCTCAAGCAATCTGCGAGACTTATGGCTACCACTTTATGCCACTCGAAATCAGCTCGCAAGGCGTGTTTTGTCACATCCTTGAGTCAGACCTATGAAAAATTGGATCAGCAGCGCACCGGCAAACTTAATGGTCATGGGAGAACACAGTGTGGTTTTTGGTCAAGTTGCCCTAGCTTGCACCCTTGACCAACGACTGAGTATTCAATGGCAAACCAGAGCAGACACTCAAGTTTTCATTCAATCAGCCTTGGCCAATCACCAAACTGACTTAGCTACTTTAGCCCCACATCCCAAATTAACTTGGGTTATGGCTTGTTTAAAAGCCTATCAACCGCAATTAACGCAGGGTTTAAATATTGAAATTACCGCTGAGTTTGAATCAACTTGGGGACTGGGCAGTTCGGCGGCTTTATTAGCCGCTATGCTGGGTGGATTAGACGCTATTTGCGAACAAACCCCTTCTTTTAAAGAGCGGTTTTCACGCGGTTTACAAATCATCCACCAATTACAAGGCCGAGGTTCTGGCACGGATTTAGCAGCCAGTTTGAGCGGAGGACTGGTCTTATTTAACCCCAAAACGCTAGATGTCCAAAAAATTTCTCTTGGGGCAGAAGATTTACCCTGCCAGCTTTGGTACAGCGGCTATAAAACCCCCACGGCTGAAGTGTTACAGATAGTTGAGTCCAAATGGTCACCTCAACAATCGCTGCAAAACAAACTTTATGACTTAATGGGCGAAACCACTCAACAGGCTTATAAAGCCCTTCAAGAAAAGCAATGGAACGATTTTTATCTGCTCGTCAATACCTATCAAGGGCTCATGGATGCGCTGGGCGTTAACGATGCAACCTTGTCAAAAATGATTTATGATCTTCGCGCTTTAGTCCCAGCGGCTAAAATTTCTGGCTCTGGTTTAGGGGACTGCGTGATGAGTTTTGGCGAGATTAACATGCCGTTACCCGAATCACTTTTGTCTTTTCAACAAATTGACTGCCAAATTTCTAACCAAGGTTTAAGCGTACTTGAACTTTAAATAATAGAATCATCAACCATGACACCACAAGCATTTATCGACCAGATTATTCCGCACAAAAATCCAGTTAAAACCGGCTTTGGTATCGCTCCGGTCAACATTGCCTTAAGCAAATACTGGGGCAAAAGAGATGTGGCGCTCAACTTGCCTACCAATAGCAGCCTATCCATCAGCCTACCTGGCTTAGGCACGCAAACCCATTTAACTTGGTTGCCAACTTTAGGACAGGATGCCATTTCACTTAACGGACAACGCCTCTCTTCTGAGCATAAGTTTGCCAAGCGATTGAGTGCGTTTTTAGATTTTTTCCGTCCCAATCTAGCCGGACATTTTCAAGTCATTACCCATAACAGCGTGCCAACCGCTGCTGGATTAGCATCTTCTGCTTCGGGGTATGCGGCTTTGGTGCTGGCGCTAAACGATGCGTTTGAATGGCAACTCAGCTTACAACAATTGAGTTTATTGGCGCGTTTAGGCAGTGGCAGTGCATCTCGCTCTTTATTTCCTGGGTTTGCACGGTGGCATAAGGGCAAACAAGACAACGGCATGGACAGTTATGCAGAAGCCTTGCCAGAATCTTGGCCAGAGTTTTGTGTTGGATTGCTCGAAATAGACATTCAAGAAAAACCGCTGGGTTCAACCGCAGGTATGCAAAAGACAGTAGAAACCTGTGAAATCTACCAGGCCTGGCCAGAAAAGGCCGAAAAAGATGTCAATATTATTCAAAAAGCCATTCAAAATAAAGATCTTACAACTTTAGGTGAAACCGCTGAAAACAATGCGCTGACGATGCACGCCACCATGATATCCACTTGGCCACCTATCCTGTATTGGCAAGCTGAATCGGTAGCCGCCATGCATCAAATCTGGGCGCTTCGCAACCAAGGGCATAGCGTGTACTTTACAATGGATGCCGGTCCAAATTTAAAGTTACTTTTCTTAGAAACAGAAAAGCCCGCATTACTGCAGGCTTTTCCAAATTTGAAAGTCATCCAACCGTTTAAAGTTATTTGACGACCGAAAGATGGGGTTTCTTGGACTTATCGGGTCGAGCAGCGTCAGAGGCTTTTGATGCTTTGCCCGATGAGCTGGGCTCAGTGACATCAGGATAAGGCTCTGGAGGGAATGGCATTCCCTGTCCAGATTCTCTGGCAAAAATACTCATCACGGCTGCTGGCACTAAAGAGACTTCTTGTTCAATGCCGTTAAAGCGCGCTTTAAAAGCAATCCATTCGTTATCGATTTGCAAATTGCGCACCGCATTGGGGTGAATATTTAACACTATCACCCCTTCATGCGCATATTCAAAAGGCACTTGAATGCCTGGATAATTGGCATCCACCTGCAAATGCGGCGTCCACTCGTTATCCAGTATCCATTCAAATAAGGCTCTGAGCAAATAGGGTTTGTTCGAAATCATAAACCTACCCGAAACCTTTTAAATCACATCTCGCATATCTAACTCTTCGTCAGATAAACTTTCTGGGAAAACTTCACGCGACAATACTTTGATTGAGTAATCAATAATCGGCTTGGCTGACTTAGGCAACTCAATCCCTAAGAAAGGTAAACGCCACATCAAGACTGCCAAGCTGATATCCACTAGGGAATAGTCTGGGCTCATAAAGTATTCTTGATGGTCAAATACCGGAATCATCTGAATCAAACGCTCTTGCAAATCACGACGCGCTTCTTTGACTGCCTTTTCATCATCACTGTGGGTAATGATGTTGACCAACGGATACCATTGGGTTTCAATCTGACGCAATAATTGTCTAGAACGCGCCTTTGAAATGGGATCAACCGACATTAAGGGCGGGTGAGGATAGCGTTCATCTAAATACTCAATCATGACCTGTGGGTCTGAAATCACCAATTCACGGTCAATCAAAGTTGGTAAAGTGCCATAAGGATTCAGCTCTAATAAATCTTCAGGCACCGTATCAGGGGTGACTTCAATAATATCCATTGGGATATCTTTTTCTTTAGCAACCAAACGCACACGGTGAGAGCTAGGACATTTAGGGTCAGAAAACAAAGTCATCACAGCGCGTTTCGTTAAGGGAACATCAGACATTTAAGTCTCCTTTTAGAGGATATCAATTGGTTAAAGTATAAGAATCATTATACACTAGCCTGTCAAGCCCTTTTAGACGAGGATAACCATTAAAAATTTAAAAATCAATTACTTAGGGTTATAAAAATTTTGTAATGTGATTCAAAGAGGTATTAAAAAACAACTGTTGAAAATGGACAAGTTGGACAGTTAACCGTTGAGGATGATATTATCCGCTTTAATTGACTCCTCATCTTAAATGGCTAATTAGACCCTTTCATGAATTTACCTACTTTTAACTCTCCAAGCAAAATGAGCTTTTTATTAATTGCTGTGATAGCGATTTGGCACCTCATTATTGTTGGCAGCGTCAATTTAAGCGTAGATGAAGCCCATTATGCCTTGTACGGTTTACATTTAGACTGGAGTTATTTCGACCATCCCCCGATGGTTGGCTGGTTAAATGCGCTCATCCTACCTTTTACGCAAAGCGATCTGGGGTTGCGCATTCTGCCAATTATTTTGTTCTCGGGTAGCTTATGGATGCTTTATCTCATAGCCAACCGATTATTTCCGGAATTTGCGTGGACAGGGTTTTGGACTATTGCACTCATTAACAGTGCCATTATGTTCCAGCTTTTGAGTTTGTCGATGTTGCCAGACACGCCGATTATGCTGGCCTCACTGCTGGTTTTTTGGACACTACTTAACCTAAGAGAAACCCAACACCCGCCCTTAAAGCCTTGGCTCTGGCTCGGATTTTGGCTTGGGATTGCGGGATTATCCAAATACACTGCGGTCACTTTGGTGATTTCATTGTTGCTAGTGATGCTGATTGAGCGCCGCTTTTATTGGTTGAAACAGCCCGGCCTGTATGGCGCAATAGCGCTTGCCGGCATGATGATTTTGCCGGTTTTAATTTGGAATGCACAGCACGACTGGATTTCTTTTTTATACCAAATTCACCATGGTACTCACAACAGCGACTGGAGTTGGCTGAGAGCTGTGCAAACTCAAGCGGCACAATTTGGGGTTTATTCTCCCCTATTGTTTATCGTAGGCTGGTGGCTGGCTTTTAAGCTGTGGTTGAATTCAGACTCGAGCCGATTATTGGCTATTTTTGCCTTGCCGACACTCATGTTATTTGCAATGGGTTCTGGATACGAAATGAGCTTGCCACATTGGACACAACTGGCCTGGTTATTTTTAGCACCTGCGGTGGTCTTTTGGGTTTGGCAATCTTGGTCAAAAAGATTTGTGCGTTGGTTTACCTATGGCAGCAGCGCCCTAACCATCATTGCCAGCCTCTTGTTGAACAGTCATCTATTCACGCCCTGTCTACCTTTTCCTGATAATCAAGATTTGACCCGAGAATTACAGGGCTGGCCTGAAGCGATTGCAAAGGCGCAAAGTTATCAAGCCCAAGACCCCAATACCGTTTTGGTTGCCAATAATTGGAGCCAAGCCAGCCGGATTGCTTGGTACGCCAGACCACACCCCATTTATGTGACCGACAATCGCTTTGACCAATTTGACTTGTGGTTTGGCAACCCGCCTGCCCACAGCAATGGCATTATCATTATCCCCAGTTACGAAGCAAAACAACCCCGTGTTGGCGGACCTGGCGCTTTTAAACACTGCCAACTGCTGGAAACTTTGCCGATAGTAAACCATCAAAAAACTTTGGTGACCTATCGACTCTTTTCTTGCCAAGATTTTGTGCCACCTATTTATGATGGCTGGGTGAGTGAACTCCCCCTCGTCAAAGCAATTCAATGAGTTCCCTGGGCCTAAAGGAAAAACTTTTAACCAGGCCTGGTTGTTTTTGCGATAATACCAACATTAAAATTGTTTTCCTAGGATTTGCGTTTGTCCAATTTGATTAAACTTGTTATCTCTGTTGCAATTGTTAGCTTTCTGATTTACAAATTGGACTTTCAAGCCGTCTGGCAAAACATTATCCATGCAAGTTTTGGCTTAATTGCCGCCGCGCTGGTCATGCAATTACTCAGTCAGAGCCTTGCTGCCTATCGCTGGTATTTGATTATGGATATTCTTAAATTCCCTCATACTTTTAGTTTTTATTTAAAAAGTTACTTTAAAGGCAGCCTGTTTAACCAAGTTTTACCCACCAGTATTGGTGGCGATGCCTATCGAATAGCCGAAGTTTCTGCTAACGGCGGTTTGGTGAAAGAAGCTTTTTATGGTGTTTTTATTGACCGTATTGTTGGGCTTTTAGGGCTTCTTCTATTAAATCTCTCGGCCAATCTTATTGAATCCGACCTTCTGCCGCCCGGTCTATTTATGACCATCAACCTGATTATATTAGCCGCCATATTTGGACTATTTATTCTCATGGCCATCCATAAATTTACTATTTTTGAGCGCTATAAAATCACACGATTATTTTTTGAGCTGTCGCATCGTTTTCGATCTATCTACAAAACGCCTAAACGCATTGCCGAACAACTCGGATTATCCATTTTGATTCATTTATTTTCCATGTTAGCTCTATTCGGCATAGGACACAGCTTAGGCATTAATGAACCCCTAGTAACCTATTTAGTACTGATACCACCCGCCATTTTACTGACCATACTCCCCATTTCATTTGCGGGCTGGGGGGTTAGAGAAGGTGCGCTGATTGGCTTGTTTTTGTTAATCGGAATTGATCAAAATCTGGTTTTGGCCATGTCATTGATTTATGGCGTTACCCTGATGGTAGCGGCTTTGCCAGGACTGTTTTTCTTTATCAAAAGCAAGCACAAATATTTTTAAACGGAATAAGACGACAAGATTATGAATGTAGATTTGATGCGCAAAGTGGACCACCACTTAGGAATCCCGCTGACTTTTATCGGTACTTTTTTGATTAAGTTAGGGGATTGGATGCAAGGCAAAAAACCTTCTCAACCTAAAAATATTTTATTTGTTGAACTCTCTGAAATGGGTAGCACCATCATTGCAGACCCGGCGATGAAACGCGCGCAACGTACTTTTGATGCGGAACTTTTTTTCGTCATCTTCAGTAAAAATAAACCCAGCTTAGACCTGCTCAACACCATTCCGCAAAACAACATCTTTACCCTTTGTGAAGATAATATCTTCACGCTCATACGAGATGCTGTGAAATTTTTATTTTGGTGTCGTAAAAACAACATAGATACCGCGATAGACTTAGAGTTGTTTTCACGCGTTTCCGCTTTGTTAACCGGTTTTAGTGGCGCCAAAAACCGTGTCGGCTACCATAATTTTCATGGCGAAGGCTTGTATCGTGGCGAAATGCTGACCCACAAGGTTGCCTATAACCCGCATATTCACATTGCCAAAAATTTCATTTCTTTGATTTACGCCCTAGAAGCCAAAACACATGAAATGCCGTTTTCTAAAATCGTAATCTCTGAAGCAGATATTAAACTTGATCAAGTGACTTTCAGCCCAGAACAACAAGCCGTTATTCAAGAAAAAGTAGCTGGGCTTGCGCCATCTTATCCTGAAACAACGCCGAGAATTGTGTTGATTAACCCTAACGCCAGCGACCTATTACCGCAGCGTCGCTGGCCCAAGGCCAACTTTATTGCTCTGATGCAAAACCTGCTCAATCAGCATGAAGATATCATTATTTTAATTACCGGCGCGCCCGGTGAAAAAGCTGAGGCTCAAGCCCTGTTAGAACAAGTCAATCATCCTCGATGCATCAACTTTGCCGGGCAATTAAAACTTTTAGAAATGCCAATTTTGTATTCGATTTCAACGCTCATGGTCACCAATGACTCTGGGCCTGGACATTTTTCTTCGATTACCCCGTTAAAAACCTTTGTATTGTTTGGGCCAGAAACTCCCAAACTCTATGGCTCACTGGGTAACAGTACCGCCATTTTTGCCGGCCTGGCTTGTTCTCCGTGCGTGAGCGCTGCGAACCACCGCAAAACCCCCTGTACCGAACCTGTCTGCATGGATGCCATTACCATTGAACAGGTAACGCAAATGGTCAATATTGAATTGACCCATTAAAATTGGCTTTTAACGCACCCGTTTGAGCATCCAAAAAGCGATGCTCATAAAGACCAAAGAAGGCAACATGGCACCAGCCAAGGTTGGCAAATGATAAACCACCGTGAGATTGCCAAAAATCTGATTGAGTAGATGAAAGCTCATGCCAATCATAATCCCCACAAAAATCCTCTGCCCCATGCTCACTTGTCTTTGAGACCCAAAAATTAACGGAAACACCAAGGCAATCATGCCCAAAATAACCAAAGGTGTCGCCAACTTACGCCAAAACGCCAATTTATAAGGCTCTGCATCTAAAGCATTGGCTTGCAAAAAATCAATATACCCGTATAAATCAACAATGCCCATATACCGAGTTTCAACTTGTAAGGTTTCTAATAAAGCAGGCGTGACGGGTAAACTCACCATTTCAAAAGGTTTTTGTTCCACCACCAAATTCAATTGTTTTGGTGGCTCGGCAAACGCCATGCTCTCTAGGTTTTCAGCGGGTAAGGCCTGCCATTGTAATTTTTTATCTAGGATTGGAAATAGTTTCCATTGCCCTGAGGCCTCATCATAACTGGCCTTTTCGGCATAAATGCGTTCAACGAGCTGTTGGTTTTGAATATGATAGAGCGTGACATGATGGAATAATTTTTCATTGATTACGCGTTCAATATGAATATATTTCTGCTCATCCTTCAACCAAATATCGGCTGAACTGCCTATCGAAAAGCTACTATGTAGCGCTTCGCCACGCAGTTTTTTGGCATAAGACTCCGCTTGCGGCGCCCAAATTTCACCAATTACGGCAGCAACCAACCACAATAAGAAAACACTTTTCATCACGCCCCAAAAAATGCGTCCGATGGACCAGCCTGTCACGCGCAAGATGGTTAATTCTGCATGATTGGCCAAGCTACCTAAGCCCAACAAGGTGCCAATCAAAATGGCCACCGGAAAAATCTCATAACCATAGACCGGCAACTTGAGCAGCGTATAAAGCACCCCTTTTTGCAAGGTATAGTCGGCATTGATCTTGCCCAACTGAATCATAAATTCTGAAAAACCTAAGATCAGCAATAAAACCATCAGAACCAACAAGGTATGCCCCACCACAACACGACCTAAATAGCGTTCAATAGAATTCATGGTGAAGACTCCTTGGGTTTCACTAAATTAACCCAATATTCCGCGTAAAAATAACCAGGCCTGGTTATTTTTAGGGTTAATTTTGTCAGCGCAAACCACAAGAAAAACACCGGTACCGGCCATAAACCTAACCAGATAGGCCAATGACCATCACCTGCTGCTTCTTTGGTTGTGACCAGTAATTGGTTGTAGGCAACATACAACACTAAGGCTAAAAATATTTTTGCAAAGCGCCCTTCACGAGGTCCTGTTTTACTCATGCGTAAACCCAACAACCCTAAAACAACCACACTGATAGGCGTGACTAAACGCCACTGTAATAAGGCCAAGTCTTTTGGATCTTCGGATTGCCAAAGGGTTAAGGTTGACTTTTCAAAACGCTGCGGCCCTGGCGGAGTAACTTGAAGAGTGGGGAGAAATCCTTCAAAACGCTTAAAAGAACGCACCGTCACTTCAGAGCCCGCACTTAACCCTTGATAACTGTGTCCATCCAATAAAACCAAAGCCAACTTCCCTGCAATCCACTCAAACTTGCCCAAGGGTGCCATGAGCAAGACATCTTGCTCTGGCGTTTTTAAGCGCACCCAAATTGACCGCAAGTCGCCATCCGCGCTGATCGATTGCGCATAAAAAATACCTTGTTGATTAGGGAGTTCATTAAACTTTCCGGGTACCAAAGCGGCCAAAGGAGAGTTGACTTGCGCTTGCGCAATTAAGGCTCTTTCTTGCTGAAAAGAGCAGGGCGTCACCACTAAGGTAATAAAAGCGGTAATCAGCGCCAAAGGCACCAAAAATATCACCAGACGCTTTTGAAAGTAGGCAGGGGCAATGCCGCAGCTATTCAAAATCACCATTTCTTGGTCTTGATAGAGCCGCCCTATTGCCATCATCACACTTAACAAAGCCACCAAAGGTAAAATAACTTCCAAGGCTGGCGGGATTTTTAGCAATAAAACTTCTAATAACACACTGGGGGGCAATTTACCCTCAACAGCTATGGCCAACAACTTAGTGGCTTCTGTGCCAAAAGTGATTAATAACAGCACCAGAAGGACTGCTAAAAAAGTTAAAAGCCATTCTTTGACTAAATATGTATCGAGTATTCGCAAAAACAGCCACCAAGCGTTAGAATAATTCAAATTATAAATTATAGCTTAAAGAGCCCCTGAAGGTACCCCATGAAACACATCGCTTTTAATTCTGTTCAAAACTTAACTTTAGAAACCCTTAAGGCATTTGACACCTTAGTCTTGCCTGTTTTCTCTGACCAAGCCAATTCGCTAGCAGATTCTCTTGGGTTAACCGCCTTGATTAACACCTTGATAACTGAGGGAGATTTTTCTGCCAAAGCCAATCAATCTCTGCTATTGCCCAGCCACGCAAATCCTTTAGAAAAACGCGCCCTTCTGATTGGATTGGGCGAAGCCAACAAACTGACTGATAGAAGTTATTTAGCGGCCATCAAAAACGCCTACAAAGCCCTAGAGTCAACCGGCGCAAGCCAAATATGCAATGCCCTAACTCATATTGACTATAAAACAGCCGTTTGGCGTTGTTACCAAAACGCGCTGGGGTTACAGCAAAGTGTTTACGAATACAGCCATGTGAGCCGTGGTAAATTCACCCAAAAAACCAATAAAATTACGCACATTAGCCTTTTAAGCGACGCCCCATCAACAGCAGTGGACAGCGCAATCTCTCAGGGTCAAGCCACCGCTCTAGGCATGGCATTAACGCAAGATTTAGCGAATATGCCCAGTAATTTCTGTACCCCAACCTATTTAGCTGATACCGCAGTTGAACTTGGGCAAACCTACGGTTTTGAAGTGAATATCCTAGATCGTGCAGAAATGATTGAAATGGGCATGGGTTCTTTTATGGCGGTTGCGCAAGGAACAGATACCCCACCCAAAATGATTTGCTTACGCTACCTAGGCGCTAATGCAACGCAAGCACCGATTGCCTTAGTGGGCAAGGGCGTCACTTTTGATACAGGCGGCATATCCATTAAACCTGGAGAGGCGATGGATGAAATGAAATATGACATGGGTGGCGCAGCCACCGTATTGGGTACCTTTAAAGCCTTGGGTGAACTTAAGCCTGCAATCAATGTGGTAGGCGTTATTCCTGCCACCGAAAACATGCCATCAGGCAACGCCATCAAACCTGGTGATGTGGTGACTTCTTTATCGGGTCAAACCATCGAAATCTTAAATACCGATGCCGAAGGTCGTTTAATTTTATGTGACGCCCTAACCTACACTCAACAAACCTACCAACCTGCAAAAATCATCGATATGGCAACCCTCACTGGGGCGTGTATTATTGCTTTGGGGCATAATATTTCCGCCGTCTTAGGTAATAACCAAGATTTGATTAACGACCTATTAAGCGCTGGCCAAACCACCTATGACCGTTTATGGCAAATGCCGTTAAGCGAAGAATATGATGAACAACTGAAATCTAACTTTGCCGATATGGCCAATATTGGTGGACGCCCTGCAGGAACCATTACCGCCGCGCAATTTTTGGCGCGCTTTACCAAGAATGTTGCTTGGGCACATCTAGACATCGCCGGAACCGCCTGGGTCAGTGGCGCAAACAAAGGTGCAACTGGGCGTCCTGTGCCAACCCTAGTGGAATATTTAGTGAAACAAGCGGCGCAGTAAATGTCAAACACCCAAACCAACACCCCTTCAAATTCACCTGAAGTGGTGTTTTACATTCTAAACTCTGTCGAAATCAGTGCTCGCGAACACTTCATGAGCAAACTGCTCAAAAAAATTGTCAGCGAGCAACGCAGGGCAGATGTCGTGTTTGAAACGCCTGCCGATGCGCAACGCTATGATTTAAGTTTGTGGCAATACCAGCCACAAAGTTTTATTCCGCATAGCCTAGCGAACGCAGAAAATGCGCCGATTCAACTCTATCATGAGGCGCCCACCAAACCTTGTAATGATATTTTGTTAAATCATCAAACCCAATTTCCTGAAGCCTTCAGTCGCTATCAGCGTACTATTGAAATTTTAGACCAAACGCCCCACCTCATCGAAATGGGACGCCAGCGTTTTAAGCACTATCGACAACTGGGCATCGAACCTCAAGTACACAAAATTGGTTTTTCAAAAGAAACAACCTAAGGACGGATTATGGACATTACCCAGCTACTACAATTTGCTCAACAACAAGGTGCTTCAGACTTGCACTTATCTGCTGGGCTGCCCCCCATGTTGCGTAGCGATGGCGATATTCGTAAAGTGAACCTACCAGACTTAGACCCAGAAGAAATTCATCGCATGATTTATGATGTGATGAATGACCAACAACGCAAAAACTTTGAAGAACACCTAGAAGCCGACTTTTCTTTTGAACTGCCTAAAGTTGCGCGCTTTAGGGTGAATGTGTTTCAACAAAACCGCGGCATAGCCGCTGTTTTTAGAACCATTCCCAGTAAAGTGTTATCGCTTGCCGATCTCAAAGCACCAGAGCTTTTCAAAGAAATTGCCATGACGCCGCGCGGCATTGTTTTGGTCACAGGACCTACCGGCTCAGGAAAATCCACCACCCTAGCGGCAATGGTAGACCACATCAACCAAACGCAATACAGTCATATACTCACCATCGAAGACCCTATTGAGTTTGTGCATCAATCCCAAAGAGCGCTGATTAATCAGCGTGAAGTGCATCGTGACACCCACAGCTTCAGTAATGCTCTACGCTCCTCGTTACGCGAAGACCCTGATGTTATTTTGGTGGGTGAGATGCGTGATCTTGAAACCATCCGCTTGGCTTTAACGGCGGCGGAAACCGGGCATTTGGTTCTGGGGACTTTACACACCAGTTCTGCGCCCAAAACCATTGACCGTATTATTGATGTCTTTCCTGCCGCCGAAAAAGATATGGTGCGCGCCATGTTGTCAGAATCCTTAAAAGCAGTTATTTCTCAAACCCTCATGAAAAAAGTCGGGGGTGGTCGTGTAGCCGCTCACGAAATCATGTTGGGAACACCGGCCATTTGCAATTTGATTAGAGAAGATAAAATTCCACAGATGCGCTCGACCATAGAAACCTCTAACAAGGCAGGTATGCAGAGTTTAGACCAAGACTTAAAACGATTGGTTGCTCAAGGCCTGGTCACAAAAGATGATGCCCGCAAAAAAGCGGTCGTTAAACAGGACTTTGTATAATAACCACTATGACGCCTATTCAAAACCACCTCCATGCTCTGCTGACCGCCTTTGTAAAACAAAAAGGCTCTGATTTGTTCATTACCGCTAATGCGCCGGTTTCTTATAAAAAAGATGGCAAAATGCACGCCCTCACCAAAGAAACCCTCACCCCAGAAATGGCTGAGCAACTCACGCTGGGTTTAATGAATGAGTCCCAACGCCAAGATTTTTTAAGTCACCAAGAGTGTAACTTTGCTTATCAAATCCCAGGATTGTCGCGCTTTCGAGTCAATGCTTTTAAGCAATTAAACCAATCAGGTTTGGTCATACGCGTGATTAACAGTAAAATTCCTGAGTTTGCTGACCTGAATTTACCAGAAGTTCTGCTCGACTTAATCATGCAACAACGCGGCTTAATATTGTTTGTGGGGGGCACAGGTTCTGGTAAATCAACCTCTCTAGCAGCCCTGATTGGGCATCGTAATGCTAATTCGCAAGGTCATATTATTACCATTGAAGACCCGGTAGAGTTTGTGCATCCACACAAAGGTTGTATTGTTACGCAACGAGAAGTCGGTGTAGATACTGAGTCTTACGAAATTGCTTTAAAAAACACGCTGCGCCAAGCACCCGATGTGATTTTAATTGGTGAAATCCGGGCTCACGAAACCATGGAACACGCCATTACCTTTGCTGAAACCGGACATCTGTGCCTGTCAACACTGCATGCAAACAATGCAAACCAAGCCATAGACCGCATTATTAACTTCTTTTCAGAAGAGCGCCGCGCGCAATTGTTGATGGACTTATCCTTAAACTTAAAAGCCATTATTTCACAAAGACTGATACCTAAAATTGGTGGCGGTCGAGTGGCCGCCATCGAGATACTGATTAACACGCCACGAATGGCCGATTTAATCTTTAAAGGGCAAATTGCAGAAATGAAGACCTTGATTAAGGCCTCAGAAGAAGCCGGTATGCAAACTTTCGACCAGGCCTTATTTAAACTTTATGAAGCCCAACAAATTACCTATGAAGATGCATTACGCAATGCCGACTCCATGAATGATTTACGCTTACTAATTAAGCTAAACAGTCAACTGCCACAGCCGCAGCAAGACGAACCGCAAGCGCCTGTAACCATGCAAACGGATGCTTAAGACAGCCCTTATGAGAGACCCTATGAAACCTTCTAAACTCACCCAAATGATACGCCTATCCAGCCTTGTGTTACCCTTGTGGTTCAATGTAACCCTAGCGGCAGAGCAGCCCAAAGCAGTGATTGCCGAACAATTTGACCCAGTTCAAATGCAAGAAAAGGCAGCCTTAGACAGTTATTGCCAGGCATTTGCAAAAAAATTGCGCACCGTCACTTATGAAGGTTGTTTGGCATTGGATCTGCACACCAGCCAAAATTATCAAAGCATTCAAGGTCGGCCACTCACCTATCGTGAAATTATGCCCAACCCAAAACTTCCCCCCAAAGGGAAAGTCCTTTTTGTAGGCGGTATTCATGGCGATGAATACTCAGCCATTTCACTGGGTTATTTGTGGTTGCAGTCATTACTTAAACACCCAGAAGAAAATAGTTACCATTGGCTATTTTTACCACTGGCTAACCCAGATGGCCTGTTAAGCTCGGTGCCTTCTCAGCGTCAAAACGCCAGCGGCGTTGATTTAAACCGCAACTTTCCAACCCCCGACTGGAACGACAGCGCGCTCAAACTGTGGAAAAAACATACGCGTTCTAATCCCCGCCGCTACCCAGGGCCATTTGCGGAAAGCGAACCTGAAACGAAATGGATGGTAAACTTTATAAAACGCTATAAACCCGATGTCATTTTATCCTTGCATGCCCCTTATGGGCTGTTAGATTATGACGGACCAGATTATGCGACACCTGACCAAATCGGACATCTAAAGCTGCATCAACTGGGGACCTATCCCGGCTCTTTAGGTCGCTATGCCGGTGAGTTTCTCAACATTCCTGTATTAACGATAGAACTAGAACATGCTGGAAAACTGCCCTCTGAGAAAGAAAACTATCAAATGTGGCGTGATTTTGAAGCTTGGGTGGACGAAAAGCTCAGCATTAAAGAGGTTGATTTTTAGGGCATTCTAGATAAAAAAGCGCCCGTTTTATTAAACGGACGCTTTAAAATTTAATCGATGATTGAATAAGAATCTTAATCTTGTGAGGGTAGGTTGTAGGAGCTTCCCGCTAACAACTGACTTGATTTTGGGTCTTGCAACAAAACCTGCCAGCGGCTTTCTTGGTGTTGCCAAAACTCCTCATGCCATTGTCCTTGCTGGGTTTGATAGCGCAAGTAAACCATCTTAGGCTGGTCAGGATATTGCATCACACTCAAGGTTTCCATTTTTAAAGGCGCGCGCATGGGGTCTTGTTTTAAATAGCTTTCAATGTCCGCTAAAACACTTTTTGAATCTAAAGGCTCAACGGTGCTTTCGCCAGACAAAATCAATACAGGTGTTTGCTCCCCTAATTGATAAGCTTCTCGCAAGCGTTCAATCGATTGATTGGTTAGCACCACACACCCGCGGCTTGCCAAGGGTTCACGCGTCAAAGTATTTTTAGGCGTTCCATGCACCCAAATACCACTGCCTGTGCGACCTTGCTCTTTGTCCCAAGCATTCGGATAATTTAAGGTTAAAGCGCCAGAACCATAAAGGTCAGGTAAGGTTTTGCCATCTTTCCAGCCATCGATATGATAAATACCGATAGGCGTTTTCTTATCGCCTTCACGCTCTTTACCAACACCCGCCTGTCCTAGCATGATATAAAAGTCTTCTTTTTTAACCAAACCATCTTTAGTTTGCTCAAACAGATATAAGCGATGCAGCTTGGCATCTACCATCACCAAATACCCTTTTTCAGCGGTTTTCATCACATAGTTTAAACCTTGCGTTTCCAAGGTATTTTGCTCAAAAACCCAACGCAAACGCCCCTCTTCTTGAAAGCTCGACAATTCTTTTTGGTACTTGCGTTGCGTGCGCATCATCAGTGCCGTTTGATTGGCTCTAATGGCATACAAATCGGCTTTTAATATTTGTGCCGCTTTGTAATTAGGATAGTTTTCAATGAGGGTCTGGGTTAAAT
Source organism: Thiosulfativibrio zosterae (assembly GCF_011398155.1). Taxonomy (NCBI): domain Bacteria; kingdom Pseudomonadati; phylum Pseudomonadota; class Gammaproteobacteria; order Thiotrichales; family Piscirickettsiaceae; genus Thiosulfativibrio; species Thiosulfativibrio zosterae. The sequence continues at coordinate 631,504 of NZ_AP021888.1, read as the reverse complement.
CCAAAGCCTTGGGCAAATCCAATTGCTGCAAAGCGGTATAAGCCGCCAATAGACCTTGCTCCTCAGAAAAACTTTTTTCTTGCGGACGCTCATCTGCCAGAACACTCGGCGCAGAGAGGGTTAAAGGCAAAGATAAGGTTGCCGCCTTAATTATTTTAGAAATTTTCTTCACTTAAGAAAAACCTCAACCGTCATCTCTTGAGAGATCTTCCAGCCACTGGCTAGGCGTTTAAAATACAACACTTTTTTGATGCTATCTTGGTAACGATTAGATTGATAGTTTTGCACAAAAGAAGCGCTGACTAGGTCATCATTCACAATCAACAATTCAATATCCGAAAGCTTAACTTCGATTTTGCTAGGCCCTAATACACTCCACTTGCGTTGTTTTGCCCATTGTTCGTGGGTTTCTAGCCCTTCCACTTTAAAGTCAGGCACATAAGCATTGATGTAAGCTTCATAACGCTGTTTAGTCCAAGCGATTCGCCAGTCTTCCAAAGCCTTGCGTACTTGAGTTTCAATTAACTCAAAAGATTTACGCTTTGCCGGATCACTTTTAAGACGATCCAGTTCTGCGATGGCTTCTGGTGTTTTATTGAGCGTTAATAAATTACCCTTAGGGCGCACTAAAGGGGAATCGGCAAACACTTGCTTGTAGGCTTTTTGCGCTTGAAACGCATAAAGCTCGTTTAAGTTATTAAACACAACGCCATATTCTGGATTGTTGGTCAGCAAGGTTTCAAAAATTTTCTGAGCCTGCTCATATTTTTTTTGACGCGTTAATAACACCGCTAGGTTATTTTGTACTTGAACATCACCAGGATAATCTTTAGCCATTTCTCTTAAGACATCTAAAGCCTTAGCGTCATTATTGGTCTTGATATATTTCAGAACCTCTGCATAACTGGTTTGATAATCACCGGTTTTCGGCGCTTCAACCGCCTTAGTAGAGATGTCTTCATTCACTGGAAGTGGCTTATCAGACGCCAATAACTGTGCTGTAGAAAATAGACTTGCCAAGCAAAACATGGGCACTACAAACGGTTTATGCATCCTTTTAAGGGGGGTCATATTAATTAAACGCCTTGCAACTGAGAGATGGGCTTTGCCCAAAAATTTTAAAATTATCTTATTTTAACCCAAATCACCCACACCAACCATAGTTGATTTGAGTGTTTTTACTTGGTCACGCAGCATGGCGGCCTTTTCAAAGTCTAAATCTTTTGCCGCTTGGTACATTTGCTTCTCAGCTTGCTTGATTTCGCGCAGCAGTTCCGCGGGCGTCATTTTCTTCACTTTTTGCGCAACCTCATAATCCCCTTTTGAATCAGCCACCTTAGTATTTTGACCAGGCCTGGTTGGTTTTGGCGCATAGGGCGAGTTTTCGAGAATATCGGTGACCTTTTTATTGAGGCTTTGTGGCGAAATACCCAAGTTTAAATTGTGCGCTATTTGCTTTTCGCGGCGCCGTTCGGTTTCGCCGATGGCTTTCTCCATCGACTTG